>JAESUL010000174.1 GCA_016763115.1 Phycisphaerales bacterium
CGGCAACCCGGTCACGATCGCGTTGACCGCGACGGCGACCGCGTCGGTGCGTGAAGATGTGCGGCGCGTGCTGGGTGGAAATGAAGAAACGATGCCGATGTTCGTGGCGCCGGTAGACCGCCCCAACCTGGAACTCGCGGCCAAGCAAGTGTGGGACGACACGGAGAAAATACGAGAAATAAAGAGGATCGCCGACGAAGTCGGCACGACGGGGATCGTGTATTTTACACTTATCAAAGACCTTGTACAGATGAGCGAGCGGCTGCAGCAAGAGATGGAAGGGTACACGGTGCTGGTGTACCACGGGCGGCTCGAACCCAAGCAACGCAAGTGGGTGTACAACCGATTCATCGAGGCAGCACCCGAGGACAAACTCATTCTGTGCGCAACCAACGCGTTCGGGATGGGGGTTGATAAGGCGGACATCCGGTTTATTGCCCATGCGCAGGTCCCCGGTTCGGTCGAGGCCTACCACCAAGAGGTTGGACGCGCGGGGCGCGATGGATTGGATTCCAAGTGCGTTTTGCTGTATGCGCAAGAAGACCTGGCGATCCAGCAAGAGTTCATCCGGTGGCAGAACCCAACGGCGGATCTCGTGATGTCGGCGATGAGCGCGATCAGGGCGCGGTACATGGATTCAAGCTTTGACAGCGACGACCTCCGCGTCGATGTGATCGGCAAGGGGCACGCGCATGGGATGGGTGGCGGGGTGATGGAGTATGTGCTCATTGGGCTCAATGAACTCGGAGCGATCGAACTGACCGGGTTTGCGTCCGAAACCGGGGCGAGGAACTATCGGTTTGTGCGCACGCTGGGCGATGACGAGATCGAGCCTACGAAGTTTGAAGAGAAGCATCAGCGGGACCTGATGCGGTTGCTCGATGTGGTGAAGTTGACGAAGGCTGAGAATATCGCGGCGTATGTCGGCGATTACTTCGATCTTCCTCTTGGTAGGCCCGGTTTGTAGCCGGGCTTCTTCAACGGGCGAGTTTGCGCAAAGCCCGGCTACAAGCCGGGCCTACCAAAGAAAGAGAAAGACCCTCACCGCAACCCTCTCCCCGAGAGAGAAGGAGCAAGAGGAGACACATTGGGAATGAGTCGTCTATTGGTCCTAGACTTCTCCTCAATCTACACAGAATAAAGGAGCAGAAATGTCACAAATCACTGAACTCATCATCGAAGACACCGTGGTCGGCGACGGGGCCGAGTGCCCACCGAACGCGACGGTCAATGTCCATTACAAGGGCATGCTCATGGACGGGACCGTCTTTGATTCATCGTACGATCGCGGCGAGTCGATCAACTTCCCGCTCAACAACCTCATCCAGGGTTGGCAAGAAGGAATCCCGGGGATGAAAATCGGTGGCAAGCGCAAACTGACCATCCCGTACGCGCTCGGGTACGGCGAACGCGGCTCACCCGGTGCGATCCCGCCCAAGGCCGACCTGATCTTCGAGATCGAGTTGCTCGGTGTGAGTTGAGTAGCTGGTTGGGACATCGAAATCATGCTGACGGAACAATCGTCAACGAGGCGGCAACTCTGTAAGAGGCGGCCGCTTTTTTTATGCGCCTACGAGGTGCTTGGGCGCGACGATAGTTGTGATTGGGTTGCTTTGCGGAGCAGGGTGGTCGAGCCCGAACTCACACCGAGCCAGAGCAGGTTCAAGGAGGCGATGGGCATTGGGTGAATCGGACCATCTCTTTGGACGCTCGGTAGCGTGGTACTGGTGAAAGACAATGGATTCATTCATAGACGAAACAGGGCGAGTATTTTTTAGGTAGGCACGCCTGGCGAGGTCATCGTCTTCCATTCCCCATCCTGTGAAGGATTCATCAAAGCCATTGATGTTGCGGAAAGTACTGAGGCTGATGGCGAAGTTGCCCGAGAGAATCCCGGGCTTGTGAGGCTTGGTAAGTCGGAGTTTTTTAAGAAAAATTCTCTTTCTACACTGTCGGTGTGCGACGGAACATGCCCGGTGCTGGGCGGGTTCGAGTACGGAACCGGTATTTCCTTGAAGAACCTGGTCATCGGTGAGCGAGAGGGTTTGGTCCTCTGAAAGCATCACGGCCCAGCCGAGTGAGAGCCCGCCCGTTTGGAGTGCTTTGCTGTGTGCTTCGTTGGAGATTGGGCAGGCGATGCAGTCGCCGTCGTAGAACACAAGGTTTGCAGAGTTCTCAACGCCTCGCTCGATCAGGGCACGGACAGCGTTGTTGCGGTTCTGCGAGCGGGAGGCTGCCTCGTTGCGAGGACGGAGGACAAGATGAATCTCGCGATTCAAGGTGTCGGCAACTCTCTGGATCTCTGGCTGGATCCGCGGATCGTCTGAGTCGCATCCAACAGTGATGGATGCAGGGGACAGATGCTGCGACTGCATTGCCAGCAGGGAGCGGGCGATGCGATGGTGGGTGTGGGTGACAAACAGTGCATGCAGATCGGGTATTGGGTTCGGCATGATGAGTGGTCCACTCGGGATGGGCGTTGCGGAGTTGGAAGCAAATGGAAAGGGATTATTCCTTAATCATCTGCTCGATCATGGCGTCGAACTTGGCGGTGCTTTGATTGATGGTGTCTTCGGGGCCCCATACTTTGATGAGCACGCGGGTGTTGGGGAGTTCGATGATGACGGCGTGCATGGCGTAAAACGGGGCCATGTTTTTGCCGCCCTTGCTCATCGGGTCGATGTAGGTGCCGACCAGATCGATAACGGTGACGGGCATGCCGAGCACGGTTTTCTTTGATTGCTTTGGTTTGCTGCGCCCGCCCATGTCGTCGGTGAGGGTGGAGGTCAGCGAGCGGATGATGTTCTGGACAGTGCCCGATTCTTTCGAGAAGGTCACCGATGCGGCGCCGTAGTCGCTCTTGATGTACATCTCGGCAAAGTTGCCCGAGGATGGGACCGCCATGCGCCAATCCTCGGGCATGTCCCATCGGTACCCGCTGGTGTTGGCGTATTCTTCGTCGGAGTAGGTGTCCGCGATTCCGTTCTCGGGGGCGGTGCCGCCGCTGAGTTCGTTGGCCAGTTTCTTGGCGCGATCGCGGGTTTTGCCCAGAGAAGATTGCGAACCCCGCTCACGGACCCACTCGCGTTCTTCGTCTTCGGGGATCTGGTTCTGTGCGATCTCGACGGGTTCATCGGTCGAGTCGATCGTTTCCTCGTCGGCTTCGGGTTCTCGCGAACTGGCGAGCTCATCGAGGTAGGAAGAATCGATCTCGGGTGCTTGGGTTGCCTCGGTTTCGGATGATGAATCCGAACAACCAGACCCAAGCGAAATCGCGAGGGCTGCGAGTGAGGCGAAGAGGAAGAGTGCAGTTGGTGCGTGGGCTTTGTTGGGTTCCATACCCTAGTTTAGCAGCCCCGGCGTCTGCGAGTTGCACCGATCCCAAACAGCCCGGCGAGGGCGATCAGGGTTGATGGGGCGGGGACGGGGGTGCCATAGATGGAAAAAGCGAGGTTGGTGGCGTCGAGCCCTATGTCGGTGGGGTCCCAGTATTCATCTTGGGCGGTGTTGGAGTAGAGGGTGTTGTTGCCGCCACTGTTGGCGCCAAAGGTCCAACTGAAGAGGGAATCGCCGGTGATCGAGAGCCAGTAGGTCTGCCCTTCTTGGGCGGTGAACCCATCGGAGAACTCGGCAATGCTGCGGTACTCGTCGGTGATCCAGAACCCATCCCATGCCTGCCCGGAGACCTCGGCGTTGAGGTCGTTGGTGCTGAATCGTTCTTCATGAACACGCGAGCCCAGCAAGCCGGTGGCGGCATCCTGTTCGTAGATAGAGACGGTGATCTCGGTATCGTTGTTGAGTGCGCCCCAGAACCCGAACCCGAGGATGGAAGTGTCGGCATCGAAGCGGAACTGGTCGTACATGATCTGGTCATGGACGGGGTTGGAGTAGTAGACGCTTGCGCCGTCGCCTTGAAGCGTTGGCGAGAGTTGTTCATAAATGAGGTAGTCGGTGATCTCGGCGTTGGCGATGGTGGCGCACGACGAGACGATCAGTATGGCGATGAATTTTTTCATTTTGATCTCCAGAATCTTCTGCATCTACAGTACAGCAACCGGGCCCGTGAGTACATTGTTCCACAAGCAAGCCGCAACCGACACCCACCAAATGGTGGGTGTCGCTCGCTGAGGATGCGCCAGAGCCGGGATTCGGTGTTTTTAGTCCTTCCTGGTGGGGCGATTATCGGGCCAGATATCCGAGTCAATAAGCTCTACAGAGTTGCCTGCGGGGTCGCGGAGGTAGATGGATCGCCCGCGGGTTTCCCAGGTCTGGAGTTGCTCGATCTCGATGCCCTTGGATCTGAGGTGAGATTGCCACGCCTCGAAATCTTCTGGTTGGATGCGAAAGGCGATGTGTCCCTCGCCGGTGGAGCCGTGGGAGGGGACGGGGCGTCCGGGCGTCGCAGAGATTTCTGGGTTGAAGATCAGCAGGACCTGCGTGTCAGAAATGCGGAAACCCGCGGAGAGATCGGTGTGGTCGCCGAGTTTGGAGAGCCCGAGGGTTTCGTGGTAGAACCGTTCCATCTCGGAGAGGTTGGTGGCGTAGAGAATGGTTTCGAGGATGGATTGGATAGGTTGCATGGGCAAAGTCTAGGTTGTGTCTGACGGCTCGTATATGAATCAAAGTCCCGGTGCCACTACTCGCCGTCTTCGGCGCAGTAGTGCCTTTGTCTTTTTGGATGTTTACAAGCACTACTGCGCCCTTCGGGCGAATAGTGGCACCCATGATGTACTTTGGGGTCATCAGGCGAGGCCTAGGTGTTTTCCAGATCAGACTGCTCGTTGTTGAGGTTGCGTGCGAGGTGGGCGAAGCCCAGTGCGCCGCAGAGGACAACTCCCATGCCCACGGCGAACACCCAAGATCCTTCACCGGGCCATTGGTTGTCGTAGAGGTTGTAGATCGCGACGCCAACAAACGGCGCGGTGAGCCCGCGGAGCCCGGTGAGGGTGACATGCACGCTCATGTAATCGCTCGACCGGTCTGCGCGGACAAAGTGGAGGTGCCCGAGATTCCACGCGAGCGCGCCGCCGCCGAAGGCGATGCCTCGGATGATCTGGGCGACGAACATGAGTGCGACAATATTGAACTGGGCGGCAAAGAGAGCAAACGCGAACGAGAGGATAAAGATCCACGAATGGATGGCGCGGAACTTGATGACATGCACGCGGTCGAGCAGTTTGGCCCACATCGGGATAAACAACGGCATCATCAGCATCGGGGTCACTTGTGTCAGGATCAATCCGGGTAAATAATCGAGCCCGAACTGGTCTTTGGCGATGATGACAAAGGGAGCCCACGACATAATGTTGCCGAACCCGATGAGCAACTGGCAGAGCTGATAATCGCGGTATTTTTTATCATCGATCAGCACGCGCGCGATGCGCTTGATCGATGAGCCTTGTCCTTTTCGCAGTGATCGGCGTTCGGAGCGGATGATCTTTCGTTCGCCTCTTACGCGGATGCGTGCGTAGGACCCGACACCGATGAGCGCAACGATCCCGCCCACGGGGAGGATGATTCGGTATGAGTTTTCCGATGCCTGCATCGCCAGTCCGAGCCCGATGGTGATCATCGAGCTAATCGTGACCGATACGGCCTGCACTTCGCCAGTGAGCCGGGCGCGGTCGGTCGGGTAGTTGACGCCCCAGATGGTCGAGCGAACGGTGACGATCCCCGCGAGCATAATCCGCGCCGTGAACGCAGCCGAGACAAGCATCGCCAGCCCCGCAGGCGTGCGTGGTGCCATCGCCATGACAGCGACCGAGATCAGCACGCCGAGTTGGAGTGCGGTGATGAATGGGATTTTTCGCTTGCCGTGGGCGAGCGATGCCCAGAGGAACGAGGTGATGTTGGCCAACGCGGGCGCGGAGATAAGTGCAGCGGCGATGTAGTTGAGCAGTTGGTCATCGACCACGCCATCAAAGAGCTTGTGGACAATGAACCCGATGACCGAGCCCTCGGTCGCGGCGATCGCCCAAGGCAAAAAGAACGCGCTGCGGAGTCCGTGGGCGTAGTTCGGTCGTGAGAGCCAGGGCATCGCCGAGGGGTGGAAACTCAGAAACGCGAGCATGACCAACTTGACAGGCGAGGCGACGCGCATCGTCAGCCCACGGATCGGACGATCACGCATTTCGGGATTTGGGGATGGTTCGGAGGGCTCGGGCACGCCTTGGATCATTACCATGCGGGGGGAAAAGTCGAGCATCGGCGTGGGTAAGGCGTACAATGAGGGACAGATTTTCCCTTCACCAGAGATCCACGCGTGCATATCCGAAACTTCTCAATTATCGCTCATATCGACCACGGCAAATCCACACTCGCGGATCGTCTTTTGCAGGCGACCAACGCCGTGTCTGACCGCGAGGCCAAAGCCCAGTTGCTCGATTCGATGGATCTCGAACGCGAGCGAGGCATCACGATCAAAGCCTCGGCCGTCACGGTGATGCACAAGCACAACGGCGAAGACTACATGCTCAACTTTATCGACACGCCCGGGCATGTTGACTTTGGCTACGAAGTATCGCGTGCGCTCAAGGCCTGTGAAGGCGCGTTGCTGATTGTCGATGCGTCGCAGGGTGTTGAGGCGCAGACGGTGGTCAATACTTATCTGGCCGTCGAACAGGATCTCGAAATTGTGCCGGTGCTCAACAAGATTGATTTGCCCGGCGCGCGTCCTGATGAGATCGCCGAGGAAATCGAGCAGGTGCTCGGGATTGATGCGCTCGAGTGCATCCCGGTGAGCGCGAAGACGGGCGAGGGGATTCCCGAGTTGCTCGATGCGATCTGTGAACGCTTTCCAGGCCCGCCCGAACCAGAAATGAAACAGACACGGGCGTTGATCTTCGATGCGGTGTACGACGATTATCGCGGCGTGATCGTGTACTGCCGGGTGTTCGATGGTCGGCTCACCGTTGGCGACAAGATCCTGATGATGGGGCTTGGGCGGACATTTTCCATTACAGAACTCGGCAAAAACACGCCCAAGCAGACGAAGGTCAAAACGGTCGGGCCGGGCGAGACTTGTTATCTGGTCGCCGCGATCAAGACGCTGGGCGATGTTCGCGTCGGTGATACGATCACGATCGACCACGATCCGGCGGCGGAAGCGCTCGAAGGATACGCGCCGCCTTCGCAGATGGTGTTCTGCGATTTCTACCCTTCGACCAGCGAGAAAAAGGGCAACGACTTCGAGGAACTCCGCGAAGCGATGGAGAAACTCTCGCTCAACGATTCGTCGTTCTCGTACCAGGCTGTGCATTCAGAGGCCCTGGGCTTTGGGTTCCGGTGCGGGTTCCTTGGGCTGTCAAAGCTCATGTTCGTCCAAATTGGCTGAAGAGGCGCTTGACCACTTAGACAATTCTATTTATGATACAC
>JAESUL010000175.1 GCA_016763115.1 Phycisphaerales bacterium
ACGCTGCTGAGGGCGGCGTTTGAGGCGGGGTGGGAGGCAGGCCAGTCGTCCTCTGCTGCGAGCGGGGGAAGGGCCGGCGGGAAGGCCAGGGCCGAGAAATTGAGCCCGAAGCAACGGTCAGAGATTGCAAAGAAAGCTGCTGATTCTAGATGGAGCAATTAGTCCGCCTGTTGGTCGAATAGGCCAACTAGCCGCAGGCACGGTGCGATTAGGATCGCAGAAGTGTCGATAGGATTAAAGTCTTCTATAAACAGGAGCTTTGCCATATCGCCTTTCTCAAAGCCAAGATGATCCGTGTGGAACCGTTTTAGATTGCTGTATGCCTCTGGCTCTTCAAAGGGTATTGGGTAGAACTCTTGTTTTCGTTGCCCAGTCGCACCTAAAGCGATATTAAGTTGTTTATATTTCGATTCGGTTATTTTCCTCAGATCTCTTGCCCTGCGAATGATCGAAGCCATTGAAGTGCCCCAAAAATCCTTCAGTCTAGCGGCAGCAGGAAGATCAAGGTTTTTAAGGTCTGATTGGATCTGTTTGCGAGGCATTAGAAACTCGGATGCAAATCTGTCTGCCTGTGTCTCTGCATCTTCCATTGCAGCAAAAAAGTGCATGACAAGATGTCCCGTCTCGTGCGCAAGGTTAAATCGATGGCGCTCTCCGGACTTGTTCTTATTCATAAACAGCATGGGCGGCAATGCTGGGGTTCTGATGTTTGTTCCGTCAATCTTATCTGTTTGATAGTCTAGCGTGAAAACAATTCCGCCTGCATGTTCAATAACCCGCGTTAGATTCCGAATTGGCCCATCCGGTAGTCTCCATGCCTGCCTGACCACATTCGCAATGTCTTCCGGTGAACCCTCGCTCCCGCCAGGGTCGATTGCGGGAAACGGAAATGCTTGCTCTACAGATGACGACCGAAGCAATCTCTCGACTTGCATCTTCAAGACATTTGCTTGTGCCTCTACACGGGTTCTCATTTTCTTTGTGACACTTGCGCGTCGCCTATACAAAAAATCTCCGCCAAGTCCGTACACCATGTCTCTCTGATAAAAGAAACCGATATCAAACTTAAGAGCCGACGCTATAGCGACCGTGTGATCGTGAGGCAAACACAAAGAGCCGATTTCATACTTTGAGATCGTTGATTGTGCGCATCCGAGAGCTTTGGCAAGATCCTTCTGATGCAACCCGCGACATTCGCGCGCAACAACAACCATCGCAGGATTTGGAATCTCTTGAGTCATATTGCTCCTTTACCCAATCTTTCGACGAAGATTCGCAACGATCTTTGATAATGCGTCATACTCTTGATTGCGAGCAATGACGCGAGGTGTGTCAAGTTCTTGATATGAGGTTGAATGATTCGGTTTCTTGAAAACTGCAATGTCTTCGATGAAGTCAGACATATCCACCCTCTCTCTTAACAGAGCTATCCGACCAACCCACCATTGTGGCTGACCAGCCTCCGTGTAGTCGTCCTCAACTGTGTATCCAACAGACGCGGTGGAAAGATTATCTATTTCGAGGTCTACTCCCCCGCAAAGCGTCAGTTGTTCCTGTGTCATAGTTTGTCGTTTGGTGTTGTTCCGACTAATGCGGCCATTCCCGTACCGACCCCATCTCAATGCCAGTTCAACTTCGCCAAGCGTGAGGATTACGCAGTCAAGCCCTTTGCCTTCCGGCTCTTCAACCAGTCGCATGGCCTGATTTCCAAAGCCGTCACATGCTTTGCGAAAACCCTCTCGGACAGCAGCGTGCATGTCGTTTGCTCGCTCGGTTTTTCTTTTGTTGGGTATCACAATTCCTGATGCGCGAACATCCCGCTCTGCCGTCTCAAACACGCTCTCAATCACGGGGTAAAAGAGGCGGAGTGTTTTGGCGATTTCAACGCTACTTAAAGGTGTGTTTCGGTTCATGGGGTGGATAGTATCGCAACTCAACGACAAAAGCAAGTATTCATATTCCAATTCATATTCCATCAAAAACAGCCTTTTGGACTTAAAAACAGCGAATATTGAAAAATTGCTCAAATGGGAATGTGTAAAATATGGGATTGTTCTTGATTTGCTTGACCGGATAAGCATACTGTATTTATATGAGACGCCTACCAACCAAACAACGAGCCATGATCCTCCACGCCCTTGTGGAAGGGAACAGCATCAACGCCACTTCCCGACTCTGTGGATGCTCCAAGATCACCGTTCTCCGTCTATTGGCCGATGCTGGCACCCTCTGTGCTGAATACCACAACGAGCATGTCCGCAACCTCCAATGCGAGCGTGTCCAGATGGATGAAATCTGGTCATTCGTCGGCTGTAAGGACAAGACCAAGAACATTGGTGCCCAAGGCCACGGCTCGGTCTGGACATGGGTAGCGATCGACGCGGATACCAAGATGGTCGTCTCTTACCTCATGGGTGAGCGGGATCAAGAGTCCGCACGGGCGTTCGTGGGCGATGTCCGCGACCGGATCGACTCACGCATCCAACTCACTAGCGACGGCTTCGGGCACTACCGAGATGCCGTCCATCGTGCGTTTGGCGGGCATGTGGACTACGCGATGGTCATCAAGGAGTTTGGATGGGATGGTTCGCCCGACACCCGCTACAGCCCGGCAATGTGCATCGGCATCAAGAAGAAGCCGCTCTGTGGCAACCCAGACGAAAACCATGTGAGCACCAGTCTGGTCGAGCGTCAGAACCTCACCCTCCGCATGGGCTCACGCCGATTTACACGCCTGACCAACGCATTCTCTAAGAAGATCGAGAACCACGCCCACGCGATCGCCCTGCACTACTTCTACTACAACTTCTGCCGCAAGCACCAGACGATCAAGACAACACCAGCGGTGGCAATGGGTGTTGCTGACAGCCAGATGACGATTCTTGGTCTTGTTGGGTTGATTGAATCTGAGGAATCGCGGCTTGGAAGACGGATCACAGATTATCTTCCAGCCGTTGAATCAAAGTGAACCACTACCCGAATCCTTGCGATCGGGTGTGGTAGAT
>JAESUL010000176.1 GCA_016763115.1 Phycisphaerales bacterium
CTGTTCTATGCCCAGCGTTTGTACCAGTTCCCGCTCGGCGTGTTCGGGATCGCCGTCGCCACCGCAGCCTTCCCCACCCTCTCACGAAACGCCAACAACCCCGACGCCTTTGCCCAAACCCTCCGCCGAGGGCTTCGGCTGAGCTTGTACATCGGCATCCCCGCATCCATCGGTCTGTTCATTGTCCGCGACCCCTTGGTGGCAACCCTGTATGGGCACGGCGGGTTCTCTGAATCAGGCATCGCCCGCGCTTCGATCGTGCTGGGCGGGTACAGCCTGGCGGTCTGGGCGTACTCGCTCAACCAGTTGTACACCCGCGCGTTCTACGCCAAGAACGACACCAAGACCCCGATGATGATCGCCCTAGGGGCGGTCGCCCTGAACCTGACGCTCAATGTCACCCTCATCTGGCGGTTCCGTGAAGCCGGGCTCGCCTATTCCACCGCGATCAGCGCCCTCGCCCAGTGCATCGCGTTGGGAATCGCATCGAAAAAACTCACCGGGCCCGATTCTTCGCCCCCTGGAACTGGTATCCGATCCGGGCTGGTCCGCATCCTCATCGGGTCGGCGCTGATGGGGTTGGCGAGCTATGGCATTGTTCGCGGGTTCGGCGATCAGGGTTCTTGGGCCAAGAACGCGGGTGTGTTGGTTGGAGCGACCGGAGTTGGTGCAGCGATCTACGCCGTCTGGTCGATACTGACCCGTATGCCCGAGCCACGCTGGCTTATCGAGCGATCAACCGATGACCTGAGCACACCACGGGGCGACGACAAGGAACCGAAGAATGAAGACCAAAGCACTCTGTAAACCAACCGCACTCAAGATCCTCGTCCTCGGCTCACTTGCTGGGGTCTCTGTGTTCCTCACCGGGTGCAACGCGGTCGCAGGCGTGGGCAAGGACATCCAAGAGATGTCCGAGAACACCAAAAACGCGATCGAGAACTAAGCCATGGGTGCCAAGGTCGCCCTAGAGGGCAAGCCGATCATCATCACCGGAGCATCGTCGGGGATCGGGGCTGCGACAGCGATCGCGTGTGCAAATGTGGGCATGCCCGTTGCTCTGTTTGCTCGACGCGAAGACAAACTCAACGAACTCAAATCACGCATCGAGCAAGCCGGCGGGTCGGCGTTGGTGGTGGTTGGGGATGTCACCGATCCACAAGCCAATCTTGATCTGCTCGCCCGCGCCCAAGACGCCTTCGGCCCGATCTACGCCGCCCTCGCCAACGCCGGGTACGGGCTCGAACATGAATCGGCCACCATGCCGATATCTGATATCCGCGCGATGTTCGAGACGAATTTTTTCGGATCAATGCACCTGATCCAGCCCGCGATCAAGCATTTCCGTGAGCAAGGAACCGGGCATGCGATGATGGTGTCGAGTTGTCTGAGCAAGATCGGAATCCCGTATTATGCCTGTTATTGTGCGACCAAAGCCGCCCAGGACAAGTTCTGTCGATCCATGCGTCTCGAACTCGCTCCCGAAGGAATCCATGTGTCCTCGATCCACCCCGTCGGCACCAAAACCGAGTTCTTCGAGACCGCCAACGCCAACACGACCAACGGGCTGCGGGTGGCATCAACCAAGCAGAACGGGTTTATGCAGACCCCCGAGCGGGTCGCCGATGCAATCGTCCGGTGCCTACGCAAGCCCAAAGGCGAGGTCTGGACGAGTTTCCCGACCCGCTTTGCCCTCGCCGGGACGGTCGCCTTCCCGTCGTTGACCGATGCAATATTCAAGCGGGCTCTACGCAAACGGCTCGAAAGAAAAAAACTCAAGAATCAGTGAGTTCGACGAGCACCACGCAGTGCGCCTCGATGGCGCGCCCCTCGCCGATCGCATCAACCCGCTCGTGGGTTTTGCCCTTGACATTGATCCGGTCGATCCCGATGCCGAGGGCCTCGGCGATGTTGTTCCGCATGGATTCCTTATGGGGTCCGATCTTGGGTTGCTCGCACACCACCGTCGCATCAATGTTGACCACCGTGTACCCGGCATCGTTGAGCAGCCGATTGGCCTCGACGAGGAAGAATCTCGAATCTTGCCCTTTGTGGGCAGGATTGGTGTTGGGGAAGAGTTGCCCGATATCGGGAGCACCGATCGACCCGAGGACGCCATCGGTGATCGCGTGGTAGAGGACATCGGCGTCCGAGTGCCCTGCGGGCCCGCGATCATGCTCGATCCGGACCCCCGCGAGGACAAATGGGCGCCCAACGCCGGCGGGGGCAAGAGGTTCGAGCCGATGCAGGTCGTACCCGTGCCCGATGCGGATCTTGGGCTGGGCGGGTTGATCCGGGGCTAATCCGGTGCCTTGGGCATCGGGAGATCGTAGATATGGGGGTGTATGGGGATTCGATGCTGCAGACATTGTGGGATCTTACCGATAACTGGTTGGTGGAACGCCCGGATTGACGGGTGTCTACAGTGTATGGTTGAATCGCTGCGGGCATCGGTGCCCGCAGCAAAGAAGATCGACCCGTCTGATGAACATCCCGAACGGATGTGGAGTATGTGAGCTATGAGAACCCACCGCCCAATGCGTGCGATCACCCAAACCCTCGTGATGACCGTTGCGATTAGTGCCCCATTGCTCATGAGCGGGTGTTTCATCAAACAGTTGGTGACCAACTCCCCAGGCGGGCAGATGCGGACCACGGACACCTACACCTATGTATCAAGCCCGTTCGAGCCCCTGAGCGTGACGCTGTACGACAACCGTGACAAGGAGCCGTTGTGGACGGTTGATGTGCCTGTTGGGCAGAAGGTCACCATCCGGTTCCTTCGCAATAAATCCAAGGACAACTCCGCGCGTCGCCCCGACATCATGCAGTGGGAAATCTACCCCGCCAAGAACCGTCGGCGGACCCTCTCCAACACCATGGCCGTCCCCCCAGCAGACTCAAGATTGCTCAAGGTCGCGCTGCGTGATGGACCCGAATACCCCGTCGATATCGAGGAGATCCCCGAGTTCCCAGATCCGAAGAAGCAATGGGACCCCGTCAAAGAACGCAAGTTCCGAGGCGTATCAACCTCCGACGCCAACGCACGCTCCGGTTCGTACTACGCGGACTAATCGCGGTTTTGAATCAAACATAAAAAACGCGGAGCAAATGCTCCGCGTTTTTCTTGGACATGGTGCGTTGGCATCATTCTTCTTCGTCATCGGTCCCGACATAGATCACATAATCAGCAATGCCAAGGTCTTCATCGACCACAGGCTGATCGGCGCGATCGAGCATGACGAAGGTCACGATTTTGTCGTCGGGCTGGAGCATCTCGCGGAGATCATCGACCAGCCCGCTGCCGCCTGGTTCGGTGCCGAACTGGGTATGGAAGTACCCAACCATGTGGACGACGGGTGAGCCCGTGCGTGCGCCCTTGGCGATGCTCGAAGCCATGGTCCGATCCCAGAGCGATTGCGAGCGGTAGAACCCGTGGATCATTTCCTCGCCGCCATGCTGGGCCATCGCGCTCATCACATCGTAGAACCGCTCGCGGTAGTCCGTCTCGGTGCGTATGGATGGGGGGATGTCGAAGAGCACCCGCTGACGATCGTTGAGCAAACGCAGAGCATTGTATCCGTCGGTGCGTGCGAGTTTGGTGTATCTGCGAGGAGCGTTGGCAGCGATGATCGGGCGCGCTGCATTCTTAGCGGCTTCGACCATCTGCTCATGCCCGGGAGGGTTGTTGCCCTTGGTTCGCCCGGATGCTTTCTCAAAGCCCTTGCGATCGGTGATGCCCGCAAGGTAGTCATCGATGGCGAGTTGATCGTCGCGTTCGTAGAACTCCATCGAGAGCATCGCATCCGGATTAGATTCGAGAATATCATCGAACATCTCGGCCGCGACCGCGAGCCCGAGTTCGTGCCCGTGCATCTCGCCGATCAGCACCGCCTTGGCGGTTGCCATGTCCGCGACCACCGATTCCCATGAAGCGACCCCCGAGCCGTCGCCGTGGTAGATTGTCACCGAGCGTGGTGCCTGCACCATGACATCCTTGCTGTCGCGGGTGGGCGTTGAGCATCCGATCAGGGTCGTCGCTGCGCCCGTCAGCATCGTGAAACGGACGACTTGTGAAAGAATACTCATGGCGTGTACACTCCTCATGGTTGTAGCTTGTGCAAATCGTGCAACGGATCATTGATTACCGGCGCCCCCACGGGGCGAACGCCGCCACGCATGTCGAGAACCAGACTCAACAGAATAGGCACGAGCAGCAGGGTAAACACGGTCGAAACGAGCAGCCCCCCCACCACGACCGAGCCGATCCCGCGGTACATTTCTGAGCCCGAGCCCGGCACGAGCACCAAAGGCAGCATCCCGCCCACGCTGGTCAGCACACTCATAAAAATCGGACGGATGCGCGTTTTAACCGACGCAACAATCGCATCGTTGGGCTCCATCGCCCCACGCACCTCGTCGCCACGCATGAAGTTGAGTGACTGATGAACCAGCAAA
>JAESUL010000177.1 GCA_016763115.1 Phycisphaerales bacterium
GGATCGAAGTTGTCGATGCCGAGTACTTGGTTGTTGCGGGCGAGCAACGCTTCGCACACATGCGAGCCGATGAACCCTGCTGCCCCGGTGACCACGATCCGTTGTGCGCTCATTGGTCCGGCTCACTTTCTTGCTGACGATACAAAGACGATTGGGTGACGATGGATTGTGCCCGCCCAAAATGGAAAAGAAAGCGCAAAAAAAAAGCAGGGTGCCATGGGTCCACGGCACCCCGCTGGAGGAGAGAGAGATCCTTATAATGTACAAACTATCCTTCTTGCCTACCGATTTATCGGTGCAGAGATGCGAAAAACTACCCAAATTTACATAGAAACCGGTTTGTTTGGTATTTATTTGTCCATTTTCCTGCGCACTTGTTGTGGATACACTTCCTGTTGAGCCTCTGGTGCGTCGATAAAATCGATACAAACGCACCCCCGCGTGTGGGCTGGAACCGCGTGTGTTCCAGCCTCATCGCCGCATTGCAAACCCTATGGACGACGAACCATCTTCATCGCCCCGCCAAAGCGGGAACACCGAACACACTCTGGATGTTGAGATTTCAGACACTGATCGTTTGCTCGATGGGGTGGTTCTTGATTGGCTGCGCAAAGCCAGCGGCACCGTTTTCCAAAGACTCAAAAGCCGCGGCGAGATCCGTGTGCGTCTCGTTGACGATGCCTCGATGTGCAAAGCCCACGCTCAATACTGCGGGCTCGACTCGACCGCCGATGTCCTGACCTTTGATCTTGCCCCTGGCGAGACGCTCGAAAACAAAGTGCTCGACACCGATCTCATTGTGTGTGTCGATGAAGCATCACGCCAGGCTGCCAACCGTGCGCACCGCGTTGAGCACGAGTTGCTCCTCTATATTCTCCATGGCGTGCTCCACTGCCTCGGGTACGACGATCACAGCGATGAAGCGTTTGCCAGAATGCACGCCCGCGAGGACGAACTCCTTGACGAGAGCGGGTACGGAAAACTGTTCTCCGCGCCATACAACACCATGCAGAAACAATCTGCTGAAAAAGAGGATCAATCATGAGCGCCGGATGGTGGATAATCTTGGCATCTGTGATGGCGGTCGGATCGGCTGTGTGTTCCTCGATTGTTCTTGCGCTTGCAACGCTCTCTCGGTCCAAGCTTGCTTCCGAAGCCGAGGATGAATCAAACTCCAGCAAAGCAACCCGGCTTGAAATCATCGAGCGCGACCCCGACGGGCATGCGGCCCCGGTTTCGTTTCTTGCGCTCGGGTTCCAGTGCGTCACACTGCTCTCGACCGTGTTCTGGGCGGGCGCGATGCGCACCGAACAACTGCCCGGGAGTATTTCGATCCTTGCTGGGCTTCTCGTCGGCACCGTCATACTCTGGATCGGGACCACCCTGATCGGATTCGGCATCGCCCAGCACTGCGGCGAACAAACCATCGCGCTCTTCTCCCGCCCGATCCGCGTACTGCACGCCATCTTTACACCTGTCCTTCCCTTGGTCGGATTCTTCAACGAGGTTGTGCGTCGTCTGGTCGGCACCGCGCCCCAAGCCGACGAAGAGCAGGTCAGCGCACAGATCCTCTCGGTGGTCTCCGAAATCGAACGCGAGGGGCACATCGACGAGACCGAGCGGGACATGCTCGAAGCGGTGGTCGAGTTCCGCACGACGCTTGTTGAGTCGGTCATGACGCCTCGGACAGAGGTCGATGCGCTCGAGTACACCGATGATCTGAGTATCGTTCAAGAGTTCATCGACGAACACGGGCACTCGCGTGTCCCGGTGTACGAAGAGAACCTCGATCACATCCGCGGCATCCTCTACGCCAAGGACCTGCTCCGCTGGATTACCCGGCACGGTAATAATGGACACAAGTTTGTCCTCGAGGGCATCCTCCGCGAACCAACACTCGTCCCCGAGACCAAAACCGTCCGTGAGCTTCTGTCTCAGTTGCTGGCTGACAAGGTTCATATCGCGATCATTCTTGATGAATACGGCGGCACCTCCGGGCTCGTCACCATCGAGGATATCATCGAAGAAATCTTTGGCGAGATCCAAGACGAGTACGAAAACCCCGGAGACGAACCCGACAGTGTGCAGATCAACCTCGATGAAAAATCCGCGATCATCGACGCGAGGACCGAGATCGACGACGCCAACGACGAGCTCGAAGTCATCGGGCTTGATCTCCCCGAGTCCGATGATTACGACACGGTCGCCGGGTACATCAACACGACCCTGGGTCGCATCCCCGATGCCGGCGAGGTATTCGCGACCGAAACCATGTCGATCAAAATCCTTGATGCCGAACCAACGCGCGTCCTGAGCTTGTGCGTCACCGCCTTGGCGGACAACGAGCCCGAACCCGAGAGTTCAAGCAAATAAGCCCAATCCTAACTGTACTTCGGTGGTGATTACACCCGCTTGCGGTCGTGGTCGGACGGCAGAAGCCCGGCCTCGCGTGCGATGCGTGCGAGTTCGACGCCTTGGACACGCCCGAACTTCTTGGAGATTGATTCGCGGTGGTTCTCGATTGTCTTGGCGGACCGGAACAGAACCTCGGCGATCTGCTTGGTGCTCATCCCCTGCCCAACAAGCGCCAGCACCTCGAGTTCACGGCTTGTCAGCACATCGAGCTTGCCAAGCCTGATCAGGCTTGATTCAATCACTTCGTACTCGCCGTGCAATAAATGCTCAGATTCTTCGCCCGCAACCACACGGCGAGTGATGGCGAGCACGCGGCCGAGGTCGCCCGGGTTCTCACTCTGAATACTCCGCATCCAACTGAACTGCTGGTGCCCCTGCCAGACCGTGCGGAGCAGGATCGATTCGCCTGAATCAATGATCTCAGCGCTGATCCGCAATCGCTCGGCGACCCAGTCTTCGGGGAACCCGAGCTCGGCGATGGTTTTCCCGATGATCTCCTCGGGGGTGAGGTTGTCGGTGAAGAGGAACCGGACAGACTGCTTGTTGATGTACAACAATCGCCCGTCTCTATCCATAAGAGCAACCCCGGTGGCGGGATCAGAAACAACGGTTTCCCAGATGAAGCATTGAGACTCAATCGTCTTCAACAAATCCTCCGCGGAAGCACCGTGTGCCGCTGCTTGCCCCCCCGGATCTGAACTCTGTGGTATCTGTTTCATATGACCTATCCTACCATACGATATGACCGCAATCCTGTACAACTCGCTCACAAATAAAACTGAGGCGTTCACGCCTCATAATCCGAACAAAATAACTTTCTATACATGTGGACCAACAGTCTACGACGATGCGCACATCGGAAACTTTCGCTCTTTCTTGGCTGCCGATCTTCTCCGCCGATGGCTCGAATCCCCTTTGTGCACGCTTGCTACCAGCGATGGCGAACACCACGGGCCGCGCATCGTCACCCATGTCATGAACATCACCGATGTGGGGCACATGACCGACGACACCAACGCCGACGGCGGCGGGCTCGACAAGATGGAACTCGCCAAAGAGCGCATCCTCGAAGCGAAAAAATCGGGTAAACTACCCTCTGATTCTGAGGTCGATCCATCGGACCCACTCGCCATCGCGCGCTTTTATGAGCGCAGGTTCATGGAAGACGCGAGGATGCTCGGGCTTAAGGTCGCCATCGAGGCCGAGGCTGACCCCACGCTGATGCCCCGTGCGACCGACAACATCGAGGGAATGAAGCAAGTCATCTGCGATCTACTCGACAACAGCTTTGCCTACGCTGCCGGGCAACCGGGCGCACGCGCGGTCTACTTCGATGTCCTCAAGTTCCAGGCCTACGGCGACCTCTCGGGCAACACCCTCGACCAGCTCAAAGGCGGGGCCGGCGGACGCGTTGATGACTCCCAGCAACAGGAAAAACACCACCCGTCGGATTTCCTGCTCTGGAAAGAGGACCAATCGCACACCATGAAGTGGGACGCCCCGGCCCATGCTGCCTGCGAAGGCTGGGACCAGGGCTATCCCGGATGGCACATCGAATGCACCGCCATGGCACTCGGGCGGCTCGTTGATGGCGGGCTGAGCAACGCACGCAAAGACCACGCGACCATCGACCTGCATTCAGGCGGCGAAGACAACATCTTCCCGCACCACGAATGCGAGATCGCCCAATCCTGCTGCTTCACCGGCAACGACCACTTCGCCAACCACTGGTTCCATCCGAGGTTCCTGATGGTCGAAGGGCAAAAGATGTCCAAGTCCAAAGGCACGATGTACACGGTGCGCGAGCTGGTTGCCAAGGGCATCGACCCGGCAGCCATCCGGCTCGAACTCATCAAGACCCACTACCGCGCCAATGCTGATTTCTCGATGCAAGGCCTCAAGGACGCCTCAAGAACCATTGAACGATGGAGGCGAAATGCCCAGATGCTCTCTAGTTGGCAAAGCGCGGGGGAAAAATCAACAACGAATATTGCCCAAGTCATCGAGAACTTTGCTGACGCTCTGTCAAACGATCTAAATGTTTCCACAGCAATCGCTGCAATTAGCTCGTTAGATATTAGTGGGCCAGCTACTAAAGGTGCCCTCAACGAAGCAATGCGATGGGCAGGTGCGATTGGTGTAAACAAACCCGACACACTACTGCTCCCATCAGAGCCGAATTCGGCTGCCCAATCAATTGAAACGATGATAGACGAATCTTGTGGAGACACTGAACGCACTCTTGCAGCACTCCATCTCATCGACAACATCCTCGGCGTCATCTTCCGCCCAATCGAAGCCGCAAAAGACACCGGCATCACCCTCTACCAACCCGGTGTCTCGCCCTCGCCAGAAATCGAGGCCCTACTCGCCGCCAGGCGTGATGCAAAAAAGGGCAAGGACTTCGCGGCTGCCGACGCGATCCGCGACCAACTCAGCGCCATGGGACTCGCCATCATGGACAAACCCGGCGGCAAGGTTGAAGTCGCACCAAACAACAAACACCGGTAGCACAGGCGTCCCGCCTGTGATGATTTTTTTCACAAAGAAGACCACAGGCCAGACGCCTGTGCCACCAAGAAAAGAACCTACTATCTCACCATGCTCTGGACCATCTGGCGAGCCATCCTGTTTGATTTCTTTCGGCTCTTGCTGCTCACCACCGCGGTGGTGGTCGCCACGATTGTGTTTGCGACGACGATCAAGCCGCTCGCGGATGGCAAGATCACCGCGGGGCAGGCGATCCGGTTTATGGGCTTGGCCATCCCCCCGATGCTCTCGTACGCGTTGCCCTTCGCTGCCGGGTTCTCGGCGACGCTGACCTACCACCGCATCGCGTCGGAGAACGAGGCCACCGCGATCTACGCCGGCGGGATCTCGCATAAAAAATTCTTGTTCCCCATGCTGGTCTGTGGCGTGCTCATCGGCGGCTAGCTCTTCACGCTTAACAACTGGATCATCCCCAGTTTTCTTCACAAGATGCAAGAGATGGTCACCCGCGATTTCGCGCAGATCTTTGTCAACTCGCTGCGCCGTGGCGAGGCCGCTTCGGTCGGCAAGACCGAGATCCACGCCGACGCGGTCGAAGAGATCCAGCCCGGCCCAAACTCACCCGTCCACGATCTTTTCTTGCTCGGTGGCGTCGCCATGGTAGAAGCAGACGAGGACGGGCGAATCCTGATCGACGGCACCGCCAAGCGGGCATGGATCGAGATGCGCCCCGTCTGGTCGCTCGACGCCGAGGACCGCGAACGCATCGGCGACGATGACGCGATGGTCGTCATCATGAAGTTTGAGGACATGGCCGTCAACCGCAACGGCAGTTTGGGCACCAGCGAATCGTTCACCTCGCCGGCAATCCCGATCCCCAATGTGTTTCAGGACAACCCAAAGTTCATGACCTCCAAGAGGATGGCCGCCCTCCGCGACAATCCTGATGAGATGAACTTTGTTGACCGAAACCGCGTCACCCTCGCCCGTGAGATCGCATCGCACCGGGCGTTCACCGCGATGAGCAAACAGGCAAGGGACTCGAGCCCGCTCGTATTCCATTCGCCGTCGGGCGACACCGTCTCGGTGCTCAGCGGGCGCGTGCGTGGTGATCCGGGCTCGTGGCGGCTCGACCCGCTGGGCGCGACGGGCAGTATCGAGATCGAGATCATCTCTGCCGATGGGCGGATCAATCGGCTCCAGGCGATGAGCGCGACCATTGTTCCTGAAACACCCTCCGCCGATCCGTTCGCCGCGACTTCGCTCTCGCCCGGGCTGGATTTCACCTTTACGATGCACGAGGTCTTGGTGCTCGGCCCACCCAACACCAACACCCCATCGACAGAACGCAACGAGATCCAACTCGCCGCCCTGCGGATCAAGCCCGACCCGCTCGTCCCGCTTCTGGGGATGAAGAGCAAAGAGTTGCTTCAGGAGGCCGAGGCGTACCGATCAGAGACCGGCGTGGCCAACGCTGCGGGCGTCATCAGGGCCACCGGCGAACTCGAATCAACTCTCCAGAATCTTCACCGCGAGATTGATTCCAAGCTCAACGAACGATGGGCGTTCACGGCTGCGGGGTTCATGATGGTGATCACCGGCGCGATCACCGCGCTGCGTCTGCGCAACGCCCAGCCGTTGGTCGTGTACCTCTGGAGTTTCTTCCCCGCGCTGGGCACCATCATGCTCATCGCAGGCGGGCAACAGATCACCCAAGACTACGGGCGCATCGGGCTCCCCTTCCAATGGTCCGGGATCCTCCTGCTGTGCATCTACACCGCCAGTGCGTACCGCAAAGTCGTCCGAAACTAATGTGATGCCCAACACCAACGATCAGTCCGCTGCCCGAACCCCGTGGTGGTACCCCATCGCGGACAAGCCATGGTCACCGATCGGATTTCTCCTTGCTCTCTTTGCGCTCACGCTTGTCTGGCAGTGGTTTTCGCCGTTCACACTGATCGAGGACGAAGCCCACTATTGGGAATGGTCGCGCAGGCTTGATTGGTCGTACTATTCAAAGGGCCCAGGGATCGCGGTGCTCATCCGCGCTTCAACGACGATCTTTGGCGAGTCCGAGTTTGCCATTCGAGTCCCCGCTGCCCTCTCGCTTTTAATCGGTGCGATGGCGTGCGTGAAGATCACCAAAGAGTTCTTCAATGATCGCATAACCACCTTTGTCGCAGCGATCCTGTTCGTCGGCGTGCCCGGGTTCGCCTTTTCTTCGATGCTGATGACCATCGATGCTCCCTACATCGCGTGCTGGGCGTGGGCGTCGTTCTTTGCATTGCGCGCAATCATGAGAAGCACCAAGGCCGACTGGGTCAGTTTCGGGATTGTGCTCGGCATCGGGTTCTTGCTCAAATACACCATCCTCTTGCTCATCCCCGGCGTGCTGCTCGCAGCGGTGCTCACCAGAGGCAAACGGCCAAAGATCAAAACCGCATGGATGCTCGGCGGGACAAGCATCGTTCTCCTCGGGCTCATCCCCGTGCTCATCTGGAACTCATCGCACGATTGGGCAACCATCCGGCACCTGCTCGGGCATCTGGGCGTTCGCGGTGGCGACACCGAGAACACACTTGGTGGACCCGGCAAACCCTACTCGATCAAGTGGACCCTTGAGTACATCGCCCTGCTCATCCTGGTCGGCGGCGCAATCTCGTCTTTGGCGATCACCGGTTGGATACGAACAAAGAAGCGAGCAACCACCCAGCAGCACACCGCCGCCACGGTGCTGATGTGCATGGGGTTGCCGGTGGCGGCGTTTTACTTTGCAGTCACCTTCTGGGCCCAGACCGAGGGCAACTGGCCGATGAGCGCCTTTGTCACGATGGTCCCTGTCGCGGCGTGGTGTGTCAAAGACGCACTCGGGTACAAAAAAAACTTTGTACACACCCTGTGGGGGATCGCGGTCGGCAGCACCGTTGTTGTGCTCCTCTTTTTCCCGCTCGGATCATGGCTGAGCACCCGTCCGGTCATCGGCCCAATGATCCCGCTCGACCGAGCCACCGGGATGCGTGAGCACGCTGCGGCAACCCAGCAAGCCATCGACACCCTCCGCCAACAGACCGGGCTCGAACCGATCATCATCACCGACCATTACGGACGCGCGAGCCAACTCGCCTTCTACCTCCGTGGGCATCCGACCGTTTACTGCAACTCTGCGCTCATCGGAGGACGGAAAACCCAGTACGACCTTTGGGACGAAACCAACCTCGCCAATCCCGACCTCGTTGATTCGCTCCGCGGGCGTCCCGGTGTTCTCTTTGGCGGCGATGAACAGACCTGGTCGCTGGGGTTTACCCATATCGTACATCTTAGAAAACTTCAGAACGAATCAAAGACACGCAAAACAACCTACACCGGGCTTCACTTTACGGGCTTTGGACAATGGACCTCGCCACTACCAATCCCGGAGCCCACACCATGATCTATCTATCCACCTATGAACAATCCCAGATCAATCGTCGGCACCTCATCGAACTCTTTGGAGTTGTCGGCGTGCTCGCTGGACTAACCATCATCGATTTCTGGCTTCTCGGTGTTCTCTATCATCCTCAACAAGGCACCGAACACCAGTGGCAACAGTTCTTCCGCGTCATGGGCTTTCTCGGGACATGGGCGATCGTCGGCGGGGCATTCGCCTCCACCGATCGCACCTTCAAGCGCGCCGGATCAGTCATGCTCGCTCCTCTTGTCGCCGGCAGTGTTGCCGAGTTTCTCAAACTCATCATCGGGCGTGCACGCCCAATCGAGAACGGGCAACTCCTCGAAGGGTGGTACCATTTTCGTCCACTGCTCGATGGTTTCCGCGATGGGCACAACCTCGGGATGCCCTCGAGCCACGCTGCGGTCGCATTCGCCGGCGCGATCACGGTCGCTTACCACCTCCCTCGCACACGCCTGATTATGATCGGGCTCGCGATCGGGTGCGGATATACCCGGATTTCCAGCAATGCCCATTTTCCAACCGATGTCTTCCTCGGCGGCGTCATCGGATGGCTCGCCGCCCGTCTGTTTCGCGAACTCACCGTGCGCATCCACGCCTCGGACGCCGTATCATCAACAGCCCATGACCATCCTTGACCGATACATCGCACGCCAGTTCCTGACCAATATTGTTGCGCTGTTTCTGATCCTTTTTTGTTTCATCGTTGTTATTGATGCGAGCCTCAACCTCGATGAGTTCTATCGGCTCGCCTCCCGTATTGGCACCCCCGACGGCGACGACCCCCCCGGAATGGTCCGCAAGATTCTCATGACCATCGTTCTGATCGCTGATTACTGGTGGCCCAAACTCGTACAACTGTTCAGCTTCCTCCTCGGGATGACTATGGTCGGCGCAATGGGGTTTACCTTCTCGCAGATGACACGCAACCGCGAGTTTGTCGCGATGATGGCTGCGGGCGTTTCGCTCCGCCGGGTGCTCCGCCCGGTCCTTGTGGTCGCGCTGCTTTTCACGGGTCTCCAGGTCCTGAATCAGGAAATACTTCTCCCCAGAATCGCTCCGCTGCTCGTCCGCGATCATCAGGACGCCGGCGACCACAAACTCGGTTCCTCGCCGGTGCCGCTCGTCCTCGACGGGTCTGGTCGCCTCTTCCGCGCCGCCTCGTTCGATGCGGACACCGATACCATCTTGGGCGTTTACATCCTCGAACGCAACACCAGCGGCCAAGCCAC
>JAESUL010000178.1 GCA_016763115.1 Phycisphaerales bacterium
GGGGACCGGGCCGAGGGCGTGGCGGACGAGGCGATGCGACACGCGATCACCAAGCTCGCTAATCTCCATTTCCCGGCGACACAAACGAGCGCCGAGCGAATCATCAAGATGGGCGAGGACCCCTCGCGGGTGCATGTGGTTGGTTCGCCGGCGGGCGATGGGCTTGAAGCGATTGACCCTGCAAATGAAGATATTTTCGGCGAACTCGGCATGCCCGAGTGCGTGGTTATGATGCACCCGATCGGGCGTGATGACGACCGCGAGTACGCGGCGATATGCCAAGTGCTTGACGCGGTTGGGGGCAAGCGGACACTCGTGATGCACCCGAACTTCGACCCCGGTCGCCAGGGGATCATGCGGGCGATCAAGGAATGCGCAGGCGCGTTTGTTGTCCGCGAACATTTTCCACGCGACGAGTTCATTGGCGTGCTCAAACGCGTTGCAAGCAACGGCGGTGCCCTGGTCGGCAACTCGTCGGCGGGGCTGATCGAGTGCTCCATCATCGGATGCCCCAGCGTGGACATCGGTGACCGCCAGAACGGGCGCGAGCGGTGCGATGGGTGGACGGCGCACGCCAACGCAGACACGGAATCAATCCGCTCGGCGGTGGAATCCATTTGTTCACAGACCGATCGCGGAAGCGGGCATCCCTACGGCGACGGCACCAGCGGCGTGCAGATCGCCCAGATTCTGGCAACCATTGATACAAGCGCGAGTAGATTCACACGAAAACAATGCGCCTATTGATCGTTATGGGACCAGTGCGATTTGGACTTTTCCGCATGACAGCGACGACACCAAAGTCGGGTGGCTTGGTGGCCGATGCTGGGGCGGAACACCATATTTAACACGAGGGATTCTCTATGACGGTAACACAAGAACAACGCGAACAGGTCGTCGCCAGCGCACTGCGTGAAATTTCACACATTGCTACGCTGCCTCAGGTCACCTTGAAGATTATCGAGTTGGTCGAAGACCCTTCGAGCACCGCTCAGGATCTCCACGAGGTCATCAGCAACGATCCCGCGCTGTGCAGCCGAATCCTCAAGGTCGTCAACAGTTCGTTCTATGGATTGCCCGGGCAGATCGCATCGATCAACCGGGCGATTGTTATGCTCGGGCTCAACGCGGTCAAGAACATCGCCATCGCGGCATCACTCGCCAAGCTGTTCCGCGGCGGCGAGCTGACACCGGTCTTCGGCGCTAAGGATCTCTGGGACCATTCCAATGCGGTCGCGATCGGTTGCAAACTGATCTCTGACCGGTTGAGCATGGGGCTCGGCGACGAAGCGTACCTTGCGGGGTTGATCCACGATATCGGAATCATGATCGAGATGCAGTACGACCGGACAAACCTGATCGACGCGATCGGTAAGTGCGGCGCGAGCCCAGAGGGCGAGCCAACGGTTGATCTCTGCACAACCGAAGAAGAAGTATTCGGCGCCAACCACATGGACTTTGGAAGAGGGCTGTGCGAAAAATGGAAGTTCCCGGCGCCATTCGCGGCTGCTGCGGGGTTCCATCACAATCCGACCGCGGCTCCGAGCGAGTGCATGAAGATCGTGTATGTTGTCCACGCTGCCGATGTGCTCGCCGCATCGCTCGAAGGCGGGTTCAAGCTCGACCAGCCCGGACAGAAGATGTGCAAAGAGGTCCGCGATGAACTGAAAATTTCCGACGAGATGTTCGACGACCTGCTCAAAGCACTCCAGGAATCGATCGACGAATCTTCACACGATATGTAAAGTAAACTCTTGAAGAATCACCGAACCCGCACGCGATGTGCGGGTTTTTTATTCGCTGTTCATGCGGTCTTTCCAGAAATCCATCCGCTTGTAGTTTGTGAGATCAAAGCTCAATGGTGTCACGGTGATCTTGCGCTCAAAGAGTTCGTGGACATCGGTGCCCTCATCGGTGCCCCTGAAATCAAGCCCGTGGGCGGTGGACCAGTAGTACTCACTCCCGTTGGGGCTGGTGCGTTTTTCGTATTGATCGACAAGTGCATGGGTGTTCATCGGAGCGACGACAATCTCGGTCGAATCGGTGAGGTGCTCGGTTGCGGGGATATTGATGGAGAGCACCTCGTGCTGATCGGGGAGCCCGCCGGCGATGAGGTGGTCGATGGTTCTTCTCGCGGCTCTTGCGCCGGCGTCAAAGTCGGGTGCGCCCTTGTCGAGGTGCAGGCTCACCGCGATCGCCGGGACTCCTAAAAACGCCGCTTCGATGGCGGCGGCGACCGTGCCCGAATAGATCACATTGATCCCGCAGTTCGCCCCCGCGTTCATGCCCGAGATGACCAGGTCCGGGCGTGAACCTTGCCCGAACTTGTCGCCCCAGAGATTGGTCAGCGCGAGCTTGGTGCAATCCGCCGGGCGTCCGTCAACCGCCAGGCATGGCTCATTATTGATTGTTTCCTGCGTGACCATCAGCGGGGTGTGGAAGGTGATGCCATGAGAAGTGGCGGACTGAACCGTCAGCGGGGCGACGGCGTACACCTCGCCGAGCGGATCAGGCGTCGAGAGTGCCCGGTGCATGGCGACGATGCCCGGAGCGTTGATGCCGTCATCGTTGGTGAGCAGGATCTTCATGACGGAGGGTAGGCGATCGGATCGCTTACGAATCGGAGATCCCCATCGCACTACGCAACGGGGCGAGGTGCTTATCGAATCGTTCATGGCGACCGATCGAGCGGGTGTTGATCGCTGATCGGACCTGCTCTCTGGATGCGGTTTTGACGACTCGTTTGGATTCATGGAACCGGAGCATCTCTTCTGTCCAGGGCACGCCGATGTGCTCGGCGAGTCGTTTGGTGTGCGTCTGCGGCTCACTCACAAGGTCCTCGTAGCGGATCTCGAGCATCGATACTTCTGGCAACGATTTCCACGCATCCATGACGCGCTGGTAGTCGAGGTGGTACCGCCCGAGCCAGCCGAGATCATGGGTTTGCGGATGCCCGTGGGCAAAGCTCTGGACGAAGTTTGAGACGCAGCAATCCATCGAGTCGCGGACGCAATGGACGATCTTGCAGCCAGGGAAGAGCCGAACGATCAGCGGGATGTGGTAGAAGTTTTCGGGCTGTTTATCGGTGCCGATCGAATCGCCGAAGTGTTTGGTGTAGGCGTCGAACGCCTTGGATGCGAGACTCTGGATCTGCTCTTGTGTGTATTTTTCACGGGTCATCGGCAGTGTGTACTCGGTGGTCCCCTCGAACATGCTCACGGTGTTCTCGACGATGCTCAACTCATCGCCCGGCACGATCCCTTCGCACCGGGAGACCATCTGCTCGCACAGCGATGTTCCTGATCGCATCATCCCAACAATGAACACGAGATTCGAGCCGTCGATGTCGGCGGACGCAATCGCTGAATCCGTCCAACATTCGATGAGTCGATCGACCCGTGCGCTGTGTGCATCGGGGTCCCAATCAGGTTTCACGAGGGCCTTGCCGAGTTGGTAGGCGTTGAAGGACTGATCGAACTGCCCGAGTCCTTCGTACAGCCGTCCGAGTTGGAACGCACCGGCCTTGCGGAACCCGGTGGCGCACGATTCGTTGTGAACGATCGGATCTA
>JAESUL010000179.1 GCA_016763115.1 Phycisphaerales bacterium
GATCGAGGTCAACCTCGACGGCGGGTATATCCCCGTGTTCCTTGATACATGGGATATCATCGATGGCGGCACCATCGCCGGCGACTTCGGCTCTATCAGCGTCCCCGCTGCTCCTGCACTGCAGATCTACCGTGTAATCGTGGAAAATGACCGTGTGTTTGTTGTTCTGACCTGTCTTGCAGACTTCGACGGCACCGGCATACTGAACCTCCAGGACATCTTCAAGTACCTTGAGGTATTCAACTCCGGCAGCCCGAATGCCGATCTCGCTGCCCCCTTTGGCACCTTGAACCTTCAGGATATCTTTGCGTACTTGACACTCTTTAATAACGGATGTAATCCATAAAAAAATGCCTTGGTCCATAAAAAGCCGTGCAGAACCTGCACGGCTTTTTTTACACGAACCCACCATTTGGTGGGTGTGTAGATCCCCATTGTTCGGGGAATATAGACCGTGCTCGGATTGTTATCACCGAGCAGAAATCATGACAAAATAACACTTACCAACAGTGAAGGAAAGAGAAAATGAGAATGCAAACAACCGCGATGAGTATTACCCTTGCCGCATTGACCGCCGGGGCCTTTGGTGCTGATAGGGATATCCAGATCACCAGCGTGGCTCTTGATACCGCAGTGATCCAGCTCTCGAATCTCGGCACCGGCACAATCGGGCTTAATGGGTGGCGCTTCTGTACTCACAGCACAACCGAGCGATTCCGGTATTCCTCAAGTTCAGGGCTCAACGGCGTGAGTATCGATCCGAGCAACTCGCTCTTTATCTACCTCAACAATGATGCGCCCGCGATCGCCAACCACCTCAACGCCTCCTCGCTTGGCGGTACATTTGCCTCGTTTGATCTCATGGCCTACGCCATTAGTTTTTACTCACCCGGCAGTAATGGAATCGTGAGCTTTGGTGATCCGACCGATATGGCAGACCATGTTCAGTTCTCGCTCAACGGGATCAACGACCTCAACGCCGATGAACGGACAGACGAGGCGGTCACCGCCGGGCTCTGGACCGCGATCGACGAATGGGTTCCTATCCAACTCGTATCAACAAGCATTGATCTCAACGACGAGACCGGCGGTATCCTCCATGGTCCGAGCGATTACGATGTTCCTCCTCTTGAGTGTGCCGCGGACATCGCTCCTCCGTTCGGAGGCGTGCTGAACCTCCAAGATGTATTCGCCTACCTCGCGCTGTTTAACGCCCAAAACCCTACTGCCGATCTCGCTGAACCATTCGGCACGCTGAACCTTCAAGATGTGTTCGCCTACCTCGCGCTGTTTAACCAAGGATGCCCCTAATCCGTCATTCTGCGTCCGAAAACCACAACAGTGCTTCGGACAGACATCTGGGCGAAATTTGAGATGAAATGATCTTGTTTTTCTGATTGATTCCTTGCATCCAACCCCCACTTTGACGAGAATACTTGTCAGAGAACCCGCACTGTTCACAGTGTATTTGTTTGGGTTGTGTACAAGATATCGGAGAGGCTAATCATGCATCAGGTTCATCGTGTCCATGCCGCACTCAAGGGCAGCGGCTTGTTTGTTGGCGGGCTCGTAGCCATCGGATTTGTCGCAATAGCATTTGCATCCACCCCTATCCCAACTACGCTTGAAGATTTTAAGATGTCGGGTACCCAGCCGAACACGCTTCTTCATCCCATAACTTCATAGAGTGAATGCTTCTCGTGTCATGGCAACTATGATGCGGAGCACGATCCCGCAAACAACTGGGCCGCCTCGATGATGGCTCAGTCGATGCGTGACCCGATCTTCTTGGCCGCCATGAGTGTTGCCAACCAGGACGCCGACTTTGTTGGCGACCTCTGTCTGCGATGCCACACCCCTGGTGGTTGGCTCGCTGGACGATCAACACCAACCGATGGTTCGGCTCTCCAACCAATCGACTTTGAGGGTGTGAGTTGCAACTTCTGTCACCGCATGGTTGATCCTGACTATGAGGTGGGTGTCAGCCCTGTTGTTGACCTTGAAATCATCAACAACCTCACACCTATTGCCCCCGGGCTCCCCGCGGTTGCACCCGCACCAGGCTCAGGCAACTATATTGTCGATCACTTTGACCGCCGACGCGGGCCGCGTGATCTTGGAGACAACTTCTTCTTCCACGAATGGGAACTCTCCCCGTTCCATCTCGAATCCCAGATGTGCGCGACTTGTCATGATGTTTCCAACCCCGCGTTCGATCGCATGCCAGACAACACCTACGCCCTCAACACCCTCAACGAACCGCACCAGACCCAGAGCCCTTATGACCAGTTTCCTATCGAGCGTACCTACTCGGAATGGTTGATGTCTGACTTTGCAAACGGGCCCATCGAGATGGGTGGCCGCTTTGGCGGCCTCAATACCGCGGTCTCATCGTGCCAGGATTGTCACATGCCCACCGCAGAGGCACAGACCTGCCGCATCGCTGATGTCCGCCCCGAGGCCCCGATCCACGAGTTCATCGGCGCCAATAACTGGGTCATCAACGCTGTCCGCTCACTCTACCCAGACGAGATCACCAACCTCAATGACCAGAATACCGCCGCCACTGTCGCCCGCGCCGAGAGCATGCTCGCACGGGCATCGGACATGGAACTCACCATGAACGGCACAGATCTCAATGTCCGCATCATCAACCAAACCGGGCACAAACTCCCCACCGGCTACCCCGAGGGTCGGCAGATGTGGATCAATGTCCAGTTCTTTGACGACGCCAACAACCTCATCGCCGAGCACGGCGCCTACGACCAGGCAACGGCAGACCTGACCACGATTGACACCAAGGTCTACGAAGCTCATCTCGGCATCGATGCCGCGGTTTCTGCCTTGACCGGTGTTCCTGAAGGCGTGGGCTTCCACTTCGCTATCAACAATGTCCGCTACAAGGACAACCGAATCCCGCCACGCGGATTCAACAACGCCGACTTCACCGATATCCAGGCCGAGCCTGTCGCGTACACCTACGCCGACGGTCAGTACTGGGACGACACTGTTTATGCCTCGCCAAAGGGCGCGACCAACGCCCAGGTCCGGGTGTATTTTCAGTTAGTCAGCAAGGAATACATCGAGTTCCTCCGCGACGAAAACACGACAGACACCACCGGGCAGATCGCCTATGACCAATGGGTCTTGCACGGCAAGAGCCCGATCGTTGAGATGGACTCGGGCCTCATCTCGCTCAGCGGATGCATCGCCGACCTCGCATCGCCGTTTGGAGGCGTACTGAATCTTCAAGATATCTTCGCCTACCTTGCGTTGTTCAACGCCCAGGACCCCGCAGCAGATATTGCAGCACCGATCGGGCAGATCAACCTCCAGGATATCTTTGCCTACCTTGCTTTGTTCAACGCGGGCTGCCCATAACCGCACTGCTTGAATTAAAGAAGCCCGGACATCAATCCGGGCTTCTTTTCTAGATGTAGACTCAATACCGCCTTTAGACCGCAACGCCGAGCAGGTTCATCACGCGGGTGACGACATCCTCTGCACGCAACCCGCACATCTCGGGCATCTGCTCGGGTGTTCGTGCGCTCTTGGGGATCCGCTTGACGAACATCTGCGAGAGCTCGAACCCATCGCCGGTCTCCATCAACGCATCGGCGATCGCCGAGCCGAGCCCGCCGCCGTAGTTATCCTCAAGGGAAACCACAAACCCGCCGTTGGCGGCGACGATGTCGAGCAACTTATCGGTATCAAACGGGATCGAGTACATATCGAGCAGGGTCGCGCTCACGCCGGCCTTGTCGAGCAACTCTACCGCGCGGTTGCCCTCGTGCACCATATACCCGCTCGCTGCGAGGACTACATCGCGTCCCTCGGCCAGGGTCTCAAACCCGCCAAGGTTGAACACATGGTCGTCAGAGTACAACAACTCCGTCTCGGCGCGAAGCGTACGCATATAGCACATGCCCTCATACTCGGCCATCACACCCGTCAATGCGTACGCGGCGTATGCATCAGCAGGCTGGAGCACATAACACCCAGGATTCCCGCGGTGATCGGTCACTGTAGAGAGTGAACGGAACCAAGCAACATCGGGCAACGACATCTGGCTCGGGCCATCGGCAGCGAGTGTGATACCCGCGTGCGAACCAACGAGTTTGATATTCGCGCCCGAGTTCATCGCCATCTCGATCTGGTCGTACGCGCGGTTCATGAACTTGGCGAAGGTCGAGCAGAACGGAACCTTGCCGCCCGCGCTCATCCCAACGCCAACGCTGACCATATTCTGCTCGGCGATCTTGCATTCAACAAAGCGATCCGCCTGTGCGGCTTCCTTGGTGAAACTCTCCGAAAATGTCGAGTTGGAAACATCGGCATCGAGCACAACAACATTGTCATTGATCCCGCCGAGCACACGCAACGCCACGCCATACGCCCGGCGTGTTGCGAACTTGCCAGAATGAAGCACATGCTCCATATCCATCGATTTCATCGCGTCGCTCAACAACGGCATGTCGGCGGTTGGCTCTGTCGGCGCGGCCGCTTCGATTGGTGGATCAATCGTGAACTGGTCGGTCCCTGTCAGTGCGCTGGTCAACTCGACGCGCCGCTCGCTGAGTTCGCTCAGTGCGTTCTGCAAAGCATCGCCGGTTGGTGGTTTCCCGTGCCAGCCGCCGCCCTGGATACTCGGTGCGCCCCAGCCCTTGACGGTGCGGGCAACAACCGCGATCGGTGTCGCGTTCTCGTCCGCTGAAATCGCAGCAAAGCGATCGAAGGCGTCCTTGATCTGATCGGGTGCGTGCCCGTCGATATCGATCACCTCAAAGCCCGCGGCCCGCAGCTTGTCGCCAAGTCGCTCGGGGGTTTGTTGTGCCGACACGCGGTCGGCTTGCCCGTATTCATTACAGTTGAAGATCGGGAGCACATTGCTCAGTTTGTGGTCCATGATAAAGTCGAGCGCTTCGGAAACCTGTCCCTCGCGCGCCTCGCCGTCGCCGATGATGCAGAACACGCGACGATCATTGCTGTCGAGCCTTGCCGCCTTGGCAACGCCGGCAGCAACGCTGAGCCCCTGTCCGAGTGATCCGGTCGCTGCGTCAAAGAAATCGACGCCTTCCATCGGGTTGGGATGCCCATCAAGGACCGAGCCCCACTCGCGAAGCGTGTTGAGATCGTCAAGTTCCAACTTCCGCCGATCATCTTCGGTGCCAACAACCACGCCCAACGATGCCATGGCCGCGTACACGACCGGCACCGCGTGCCCCTCGGAGAGCACGAGTCGGTCGCTGGTTGGGTAGTTGGGGTAGTCCGGGCTCCAACGCATCGCCGAGAACATCAGCGTGGTGACCAGGTGCCCAATACTCATCGAACTCGTCGGGTGCCCGGTGCCCGCAGCAGCGGTCATCTCGAGGCTCAACCGGTCCAGTTCGATCGCTTGTGCGTGAATAGCGGCTTCATATGACATATTTCAGTCCTTTCAAAACGACCAACGCCGCCTCCAAAGACCCCTCATCACCGGTCCTCAACAAGAGGAAAAAAAGGGGGTCCGGAGCGCGGCGTCGCGTACATTCATATTTACAGCCCAAATCATAGCCGCATTCGATTTCCCCGCGACCCAAAGACACCCGATTCACCATCAATTCATCGTTCGGCCCCAAATTTGCTTCCTGCTCTCGAATCATCATCCTCACTGCCCCCTCATCATCCACATCGGCTACTATTGAGATCACCAAGAACACCCAAAATATGGGTCATTGACCGCATAAATCCTGCGGCATGGGGAGTCTACCGATGAAAGTAATCTGTGAACGCGCCGCACTGCTCGAAGCAGTCAACCAGGTCTCAGGCGTGGTCGCTTCGCGATCCCCACGCCCGCAACTCACCTGCATCCATGTCTCCGCGACCAACTCCGCAGAAGGCGCCGAACTGGCACTCTCGGCGACCGATGCAGAGATCGCCCTGACCGTCCGCATCGGACGCGTTGAAGTCATCGAAGAAGGCAGCGCCCTGATCCCGGCAGACAAACTCCGCCAGATCATCTCCGCTGAGGAAAACGAAGCAACACTCGTCATCGAAACCATCGCCGAGACTACCCACATCCGAGGCGAGGACGCCCACTTCCAACTCCACGGGTTCAACCCCGCCGACTTCCCCGCCCTGACTGATTTTAAGTCCATCCTCAACGGCTCATCGAGCGCCCCGGCTGCCAAATCCGTGTTCTCGACCTCTGTCGGAACCATCGACAAGTTGATCTCCAGAACACTCTTTGCTGCTGCCCGCGAGAACTCGCGCTACGCCATCAATGGCGTACTTCTGGTGCGTGAGGGCAAGAAGATCGACATGATCGCTACCGACGGTCGCAGGCTCGCCAAATGCTCGGCAACCGTCGATGAAAAAGGCGAAGCCGTTCAGTGCATCCTGCCGAGCAAAGCACTCTCGATGATCCAGAAACTTGGTGCTGACGACTCTGAACCGATCACGATTGCGATCACCGAGAATCAAGCGGTCATCGCCTTTGGCGACGACCCAACCGATTCACGCGCGGTCCTGGCGACCAACCTTGTCGAAGGCACCTTCCCCCCCTACGACGATGTCATCCCCAAGGACCAGAATATCAAGGTCACCTTCAACCGCGACACACTGGCGTCGGCGGTCAAGCGTGCGGCACTGCTGACCAATGAAGAGTCGCGAGGCGTTCGGCTCTCCTTCACCGGCAAAGACAAGGCCCTCCAACTTTCCAGCCGGGCACCAGAAATGGGCGAAGCAACGATCAATATCGACCTGGCTGACTATGTCGGCGAGGATATCGAGATCGGATTCAACCCTACCTTCATCACCGATGCACTCAAGGTCATCCATGATCCCGAGATCATGATCGAACTCAAAGCATCGAACAAGCCTGGCCTATTCAAGGCCGGTTCTGATTTCTTGTATGTAGTGATGCCGGTCAACTTGTCGTAATCAGATTATCGCCAACAACTTACACGATCTGCGGTAATCCGGATCGGATTAGGCGACCTTGGTGTGGGTATCTGTATGCCCGGCCCGGCTTGGTGCGTGTACCGTGTGCCTCAGCGAGCGATCGTGACGCCGATGGGCGATCACTGGTCGCTCTGTAAACGCTTTGGCATCATCGCGTTGCGTACCAATCCGCCCAAGAACCTTGGTGTCTTGGCGGAGGGTCAGCAAGGTGGCTGCGGGCAGGACGATCACACCAACAATCATCAGCAAGGCGGTGGTGTTGGTTGATGAGAGCATGCCGGTGTCAACCAGTGTCCCGATCAATCCGATGCCAAAGGCAACACACCAGATCCCGGTCGCTGCGAGCATCCCTCGCCGAATCCGTGCCCAGAGAATATCCTGCTTTGTCCGTGAAAGGTTCATCCGTGTCCCCATCGTTCATCGTCCACCCCAACCACATACACCCTTGTTGGGGTGGACGGTAGACAGGCAGTTGCACCTAGACCAGTGGGTGCAAAGAACTCGAAGGAATCATGCCCAGAGCGTTTGTGTTCATCGCCTAAGAGGGGTATCGTCCCACCAGTGCTGTTCAACCTCTCGCAAACCGCATATTTCGCCCCCTTCACCCGCCAGAAAAGGGTTCTGCCCTTGCTGGGTGCTGCCCTACTGATGGGCCCGCTAAGCCAAGCAGCACACGCCCAAAGTGCCCCCTCGCCGACCCCTCCACCCGAAGAAAGCTCGATCTACGAGCACCGCCCGATCGGGTCGGTCTCGCTGAGCAGCAACATCAAGGATCTTGATGGGCAGATCATCCCGGTCTCTGAGCACTCCCGCCAAGAAGCTTTCAACAACATCCGTTCAACCGCTGGCACCATCTTTGATCGCGCGGTGGTCGATGCCGATATGCGTAGGCTCAATCGGCTCGGGCTCTTTGCCACCGTTGAAGTCTTTGTCGGGATCAACGATGCGGGCATGGTTGATGTTGTGTTCGAGCTCGCTGAGCGTTCTTTGATCGCCGATGTGCAGGTCACCGGGAACACCAAGATCAACGACGCCGAGATCGCAGGCGTCGTCGATGTCTTCACCGGCACCCCCATCGACCGTTTTCAGATCGACCGCTCGGCAAGACGGATCGAAAACCTGTACCGCCAAAAAGGCTACTACTACGCGCGCGTCACGCTCGACGAGGAAGAACTCGCTGATTCGGGCGCGGTCTTGTTCCGTATCCTCGAGGGTGATCGGCTCAAGGTCACCGCGATGCGGTTCAACGGCAACGCCTCGTTCAGCAACAAACAGCTCCGCCGAGAACTCCAAACAAAGAAAGCCAACTTCTTCCGCAAGGGTCAGCTCGACGACGAAAAACTCGCGACCGATCTTGCAAACCTCATCTCTTTCTACAAGGACCGCGGGTACCTCGATATCCGCGCCGACCGATTGATCCAACCCTCACCAAACGGGCGCGAAGCGATCATCACCTACCTCATCGAAGAGGGCTCGCTCTACAAACTCCGGTCGATCAAGGTTGATATCCTCTCCGAACCCAATGCACTACCAGTCTACGACCAACGCCAGATCGCCGGGCTCATGAAGATTCATCCCGGCGATGTGTACTCCGACAGCACGGTGAACAACTCGATCGACATCATCAAGTTCTCCTACGGGCAGATGGGATACGCCGATTCAGAAGTCCTGCGTGTGGAAAAACGAGACCCGACCGATCCGCTTGTAGACCTTGTTGTGGTCATCTCCGAGGGTGTCCAGTACACCATCGGCGAGGTCATTATCCAGGGCAATGACCTCACCAAACAGAATGTCATCCGCAGACAACTCGAGATCCGCCCAACGCGCCCGCTCGATACCACCGCGATGGACCGCTCCAAGCTCCGCCTCCGCCGGACCGGGCTGTTTAATCCCAGGTCCGGGGCAAGGGTGACGCCTCAGGCATCGGGCGTTGAGTTTTTCTCCGAGGTCTGGGAAAGAGATACCGAGCCCCCACAGATCAAACGCATCACCATCGCCGAAGCAGACGAGGCGTACGCACGCGATGTGCTCATCGAAATCGAAGAAACGAACACCGGGCGATTTGATATCGGCGGGGCCCTCTCGTCGGATTCAGGCGTCGTCGGACGGATCTCGATGACCCAACGCAACTTTGATATCCGCGACACCCCTGATTCCGTTGGCGAGTTGTTCTCCGGGCAAGCCTTCCTTGGAGGCGGGCAAACATTCAGCATCGAGGTCCTCCCGGGCAACCGGGTCCAGACCTATTCCATCTCGCTCACCGAGCCCTACCTGTTTGAGTCCAACTATTCCGGATCGGTCTCGCTCTCGGTCCGCAATCGCGACTTTACCGAGTTCGACGAGGACCGCAAGAGC
>JAESUL010000180.1 GCA_016763115.1 Phycisphaerales bacterium
AGAGAAATGCAAAGGCGAATCGATTAACGCTAGCACCGTCGCCTTGAACGATTTATAACTCCCCTCAACAGGCATCGGCAAATACACCCCGTTCCAACCAACCACCTCAAACCCCGCGTTATGCACCAGTGGCGACATCGATTGCGTCACCGGGCACCCGATGATGCCGTAGACCTTGGTGTCCTTGTTGATCTTGCGGAACCGGTAGAGGTTCACCAGTTCATCAATCGTTGGCTGCCCCGGCGCGGTCTGGGATTCATCTCGTAGAGTCGCAAAGGTCAGCAGCCCGCCGAACTTGGGCGCGAGCACCCGGCTCATCAGCCCAAACTCGCCCATGCACAACGCGATCATCGGCTTCTGTCGCTGCCCGAGCAGTTCAAATATCTCGAGGTTGTCACGGATACTCCGCGCACGGTACGCGATCTTGATCACGGAGCACGCCGGCTCGTCCTGCATCGCGAGGATCTTGCGGGTGAGGTCTGATGGGCGTTGCTCAAAGTCATGCGAAGAGAGAATCAGCCTTGTACTGACGCTTCGTTTCTGCTTTGGATGGTCCACCGCGAGGTTGATCTTCTGGCGGATGTTCTTTGATCGTGTGTAGGTTGCCAACTCAACATCGATGTACGCCGGCGGATGGTCAGCGGTGCCGAGTGCCTCGAACATGGAGATGCGTTCGTCGTCGTCGCCGTGGTACTCGCCGCCCTCCCAGTGAGGCCTACAAGTCACAATACAGGGCAACGGCGACGCCTTGACGAGCGCAAGAATCCGATCAATCCGATCTTGCAAAAGATCGGTCGAGTCTTCCTGGTCCTCGAAGTACACATCAATGCGGAACTCGACCATGTCCGCGCCGTGCTCGGCGCTGAGAATCGCGTCGCGGATCGCTTCGTCGTGGGTCTCGACCATCAAGGGCACACAGATCATGGTCATTGCTTGGCACCCGTTGTCGATTTGATCGCGGTAGGTGTTTGGATGATCGCCGGGCGGAGGGTGAGCCGACCCGAGCACGCGACCGGAAGATCAGCAGTTGGGTCGGCGTCGGGTTCAACGAGCCGGACATCGCCCTTGAGGTCGATCGAGCCGTCGTCGTTGTCTTTGAGTTTTTTCATGGTGATGCGGATGGTTGCGCCGGGGCGAACGAAGGTGCCGTACTTGAGGGCGCGGGCTTTGCACAGCACCCATGGCACCTCGGCACTGTCTTCGGGGTCGATGAGCTTGCGGGATGCTTGCGTCATCGCTTCGAGCATCATGACGCCGGGCAGGACCGGGAAGGTGGGGAAGTGGTCTTGCAAGTATTCCTCGGCATTGGAAATGTGCTTGATCGCGAGGATCTGGTCGTCGGATTGTTCGAGTACGCGGTCGATCAGGGTGAAGTGCATGGGCGAGTATATGCTTGGCCCATGCGTCGGCGTGCATATCCTTCCGGATGCCCGGAGTGAGTGATATCGCGATCTGTGTGCGTCATTGGGACTGGTCAGAGACCTCCCAGACGCTCTCGCTAATGACCCGCGAGCACGGGCTGCTGCGGTGCATCGCCAAGGGGTCCAAGCGTGAGAAGAGTGCGTTTTCTGGCGGGCTCGAGCTGTGCTCACTGGGCGAGTTCAACGCGATTATCAAGCCGAGTTCAGAGTTGGCATTGCTGACCTCGTGGGATCTGCAAGACCCGATGCCGATGGTGCGGCGGACGAGCGAGCGGTTCAATGCGTGCATGTACGCGATTGATCTGATCCCGAGGCTAATCCTTGACCACGATCCGCACCCGGAGGTCTTTGATGCGCTGCACACAACGCTCGATGCGATCGGGGGGATGGAGCCTTGCGATCGCGGCGTACCAATCTTGGCGGCACTGGTGTGGTACCAATGGAAACTGCTCGTGCACACGGGGTCCAAGCCGGAGTTGCGGGCGGATGTAGCCACCGGTGAACAACTCGACGATGCGAAGGTGTATGGATTCAGCGCAAGCTATGGCGGGGTGACTGTTGATCCGGGGCCCAATGGTCCCGATTCAGTGGTGCGTGTGCGGGCGCGGACCATCGAGGTGCTGCGGGCGTTGGATTCTGGGGCAGACGCGGATGGTTTGCTCGGGCATCAGGGTGGCGAACTCGAACGCGCCGGCAGGTTGCTGGGGATGTGCATTTCGACCATTTTAGGGCAAGAATCGCCGGCCTTTCGATGCGTGTATCCCGAGGCGTAGCAGTTGATAGGGTGTTGTTTGTAGGCGAATGCCCTTGTTCTGTCTGCGAGGCTTAAATGTGCTTTCTTACAGGTCGATAGAGAAAGATGAGACCACGCGGACGACGGATCGGCTGGGTGTGAATCTCGTAGACAAATAAAGAATCGGTATGGATACTGAACTGATGGCTGAAATCCTGAGTTGCCCCGCGCTGCCGTCGCTGCCGGCCGTTGCGCTCAAGGTCTTGGAACTCACCTCAGATCCGGATGTGAAAATTGATGTGCTCGCCAAGCAGATCCAGAACGACCAGGCGCTCTCCACCAAAATTCTTCGCACCGTGAACTCGAGTTTTTACGGGCTCCGCAAGCGGTGTGCCTCGATCGAGAAGGCCTTGGTATACCTCGGGCTCGGCCCGGTGAAAAGCCTGGTGCTCGGTTTCTCGTTGGTGTCCACACTTGATGAATCCTACGACGAACGGTTTGATTACATAAGCTATTGGCAGCGTGGTTTGCATACCGCGATTGCGGGGAAAATCATCGCCGAGCGTGCTGGCTCTTTGGATATCGCCGACGAGGTTTTCCTTGCGGGGTTGTTTCAAGATATCGGGATGGTCGCGATGTACAAGACCATCGGGTACGAATACCTCGAGACGGTCGAGAAGACTGAGGGTGTGCATGGTCGGCTCTCAAAGTATGAACTTGAGGCGTTCGAGCTCCAGCACCAGAGTGTTGGTGCCGCGCTGGCAGAGAAATGGCGTCTGCCCGAAGAGATCGTGATCCCGGTCAAGTTCCACGAGCGCCCAACCGCGTGCCCAACAGAGTATTCCAAGGCCGCCCGGTGCGTCGCGCTGGCAAACCTGGTGCATTCGGTTCTGATCGCCTCCGATCCGACCGAGCCATTGCGTGAAGCCTACAAACGGGCGGATTCATGGCTTGGGATTGCTGAATCAGAGTTCGACGAGATTCTGATCGAGGCAACCGGTCAACCGCTTGGCGTGGCGGCCTTCAAGGCCCATATGGAAAA
>JAESUL010000181.1 GCA_016763115.1 Phycisphaerales bacterium
AGCACGGTGGGCGAGCTGGTACTCGCTCTCGGGCATACCTTTGGTCTCGGTGGTCATGATCATCCACGCGATGGCGTTGAGCCCTTGGGGCTCCTCGGTGATGTGGTTCTCGATCAGTGCGTTGGCGATGTCGTGCATCAGCGGGTAGTCTTTGCCGCTCTCGACGAGTTCTTGGAACTTCATGAACCCGGCGGTGATCAGTTCGCCTTCTTGACCTTCCGCAGCGGCCTTCTCGGCATCGAACTCGCCGGCGACCACTTGCTCGAGTGGCTCTTCCATGCTCATCGGGTGACCGATCCAGGCGATCTTGCCCTTCTGGTCAACGATGAATGCAGCGGGGATGCCGTTCTGGTTCGCGGGGCGGAGCCAGGTCTCGGACATCTTGCCGTCCACTTCGACGGCAACGGTGTACTGCATCCGCTCGCCCTGGTCGGATACAAAGTCGGTGATCATGTCAATCCGCTCGGCGCCGGTTGTTTGTTCCCAGACATTGACGCCGATGAACTTGACCTTGTCGCCATAGTCTGCCTGCATCTCGGAAAGATGCGGGAACGCGGCGACACACGGGCCACACCAGGTCGCCCAGAACTCGACGACATAAACCTGCCCCTTCTCGAACTGGTCAACAGACTCGCCCTTGACAAACTTGGCGATCTGGAGTTGAGGTGCGTTGTCGCCGATCCAGAGGTCCGGTGACTTGACCGGGGGCAGAAGCTCTTTGAGCGTTGGTGCGGGTGCTGCCTCGGCGTGGTGGTCCATCGCGGGCTGGGCGTGGTCTTTGTGCTCGGGGCCCATGGCCATGGCAGCGGACCCGGCGATAAGCGTCAGGGCCAGGGTTGATGCAAAAATCCGTTTCATGGGGTATCTCCTATATAGGTGGGAACAAGCACCCCAGATTGGTAGGGCGCTCGGTACACCACCATACCGGCTCAAACCCCGAACGGTTGGTGTAAATCTTGGGTTTTTGGTGTGAAGATCAGATATTCTGGGGCTAACAAGACTGAAAATCGGCCTCGCCAAGGAGCATAAACCCCTTGCGACGAAGGATTTGGCCCGCAAGTGTCGGATCGTCCACCGCAATGGCGATGGTCGGGCACTCGCCCTGGCGGATCATCAACGGGTAGGCAAAGGCGATGTTGATCTCCGCCCCGAGCAGATACAGGCACATCCGGGTCAACGAATGACCTTCATTGAGCTGGACAACGAGCACCTCATGCTCGCTAAACGGTAAGTTGTGCTCACGAAGGAGCTTGCGGGCATCTTTGGAGAGGTTGGTAATCATCCTGACCACCGCGTGGTCCGAGGCTTCGTGGACAGACAAGGCACAGATATGGCAGGTGGATTCCTCGAAGTTCTCGACCAGGTCGAGCATTTTCCCCACCTTGTTCGAGAGAAATACACTGAACTGGACCACCGTGGGTGGCGAGTACCCCTGCGTGGTCTCTATCGGTGTTGGCATCTGGCTCATGAGGGCCCCCTCTTGGCGGAATGGTCTGGTTGCAAAGACAGAGCATACCAAGTACGCCCTGTCCTGTGCAACTTTTTTCGTGTGGTGACGATGAATTCGTCATTGAGTCAATCAGCGTGAAGACGAGTTTTTTCGTTTGTTGCGGTACACACGCTGACGCTCAGCCGCGCGGGCGTTGCGAGGGGCTGCCCTCACAACCCGGGGTGAAGTCTGACTCGGTGCTGGTTGACTGGTTGCCGACTGAGGAGCAGGCGGTTGTGGCTCGGCGTCATGCTCAGAAACTCTGGCAGCTTCAGGTGTGAGGACGGGCGTTGGGGTAGTACCCGACGAGGCATGATTGCTTTGGTTCGAGGAGTCGCCCTGGTCGGTCGAGGTGCTGGTGCCCGCGACCTGGTAGGTAAAGAGTTTGTGGGTGCCATCACGGACCGCAGCGGTTGCTGCGGGGAGCCCATCGACTGCGGGGAGTGTGACGGAGATCGACTGTCCGTTGCCGGAGAGGTTGCTGACGAGCACGGCGACGGTATTGCCCGAGCGAATCCCCGACCAGACGACACCGGTCCGCTTGGTGGTCTCAAGGTTGAGCACCTCGAATGATGTTGAACCCTCGAAGGCTTCGTCGAGCGATGCCCAGGCATCGATCGCCAGTTTGCGGTAGCGTTTGTAGTTGAGCTGTGGGTGCCTTGTGCTGTTTGTTTGCGGGGCGAAGACGGCGAACCCGTTTGCTCCACGAAGACGCAGGTGTTGGATGAGAGCGGCCTGGTCTTCATCATTCTGGGGGGCTGCATGGTACATTGAACGCCTGGAGTCATCATCGAAGGAGATGTAGTTCGATACCCAAGGAACCAGTTTGTGCCCGCTGGGCAGGGCACGAGCGGAAGCCGAGACGCGTTCGATCGGGGTCCACAGCATCGCGGCACGATCGTTTGGAGTAGCGCCGGCCGACTTCTGGATACTGACGCTTGTGTGGACTGAATAGGTCTCGTAGGGGTAGGCAATCGGCATCGACACATTCATGCCCGAGTTTATATAGAAGCGTGACTGATTCCACCTGGTTGGGCCCACAGATTCGCGGTTCCGCTGTGCTTCCCAGATAATGGCTTCATTGTAGGATTCTGCCGCATCGTTGTAGTTGCCGATGTAGGCGTTGGCGATTTGCGGGTTTGGGTGCGAGCGGACAAGCCGAACGACTTCGCGTACATTGCGGGTGATGTCGTTTGATTTGCCCTCGAGGTCCATGAAGAGGTAATCAAGCTTTGGTAGGGCATCGAGTGCTTCGCGGAGTTCATTGGGAGAGGTTGGGAGCCCGTTGGTATCGTAAGGGAAGGGGCAGTTGCGGTTGCGGATCATGAAGACCACGGGGGCACCGGATTGGGCGACTTTTTTGAGCGAGTTGCGGACAAGCCAACTGTACGACCCTGAGAACCCCGACCCGTGAGCGCCGCCGGGCTGGGGCATCGGGACATAGATATTCTTGTCGGCGTAGGAGAAGTCTTCGGTGAACCGATCAGGATTGGCGTTGCGTGGGTTGGCGGGGTAGCTTCTTCCGCCGCTCGGGTCATTGAGTGTTTGGTAGGACCAATCAACAAAGACCGGATCGCTCGCCGAATGGATCTGGTCGGCGGTTGGTGGTGGCGGGGGGGGGCGCTTATTCCGCTGGGGCCCGGCATCGGCCTGGAAGGTCACTGTGCACCCGAGGGCAGCACACGCAAAGAGTAAAGTACCGTTGAGCATACAGAGTCTCCTAAAATTCCCCATCATAGATTCTCCTTGAGTATTGAAAAAACGATCGCCCGTTGCCCGGACGATCGTCGTGAAATCTTACCATCTCGTCAAGCTGTTCCGATTACTCTGATTGCCGGGTGTTATCGAACCTCGACCGAAAACTAGACCGAGAAACTCGAACCGCATCCACAGTTGCTTGTGGCGTTTGGGTTGTTGAACACGAACCCGCGTCCCATGATCTCGTCCTTAAAATCCACCGTCACGCCGCCGAGGTACAGCATGGATTTGGGGTCCACGATGATTTTGATCCCGTGCTGCTCAAAGACCTCGTCGGAGTCCTTTTGGGTCTCGGTGAGGTCGAGCAGGTAGCTGAATCCTGAGCACCCGCCGCCCTTGACCCCAACGCGGAGTCGGACCTTGTCGGCATCCAGTTCTTGCTGCTTGACGATCGAGCGGACCTCGCGGGCTGCGGATTCGGAGAGGATGACGGTGTCTGATACGGTTTCGGTACTCATTGAAAACTCCTGATTTCTGCTTCCTGCATTCTATACGCCCCGAACCGGTCAGTTGTTCGATGCGTTCTTGTCCTGGTAATCAGAGATCGCGGCCTTGATCGCGTCCTCGGCGAGCACCGAGCAGTGGATCTTGACCGGGGGTAGGCTGAGTTCCTCAACGATCTCGGTGTTGCGGATCTCCATACCCTCGTCGAGGGTCTTGCCCTTGAGCCATTCGGTGGCGAGCGACGAACTGGCGATCGCCGAGCCGCACCCGAAGCACTTGAACTTGGCGTCCTCGATGATCCCGGTTTCGTCGTTGACCTTGATCTGCAGCTGCATCACATCGCCACATTCCGGTGCGCCGACGAGCCCGACCCCGATTTCTTTGGATGCTTTGATTTCTTTTTGTGTGCCGAAGGTTCCGACATTGTGTGGATGCTCGTAGTGTTCGATGACTTTGTCTGAGTAGGCCATGTTTGGCTCCTTGTGTATGGTGTGGGGCGAACCGTTTAGTGGGCGGCCCATTCGATTTTGGTGATGTCGATTCCCTCGTTGTGCATATCGAACAACGGCGAGAGGTCACGGAGTTTTTTGACGGCTTGGACAATCTTGTTGGCAGCGTACTCGACTTCTTCCTCGGTGGTCCAGCGTCCCATCGAGATCCGCAGCGACGAGTGGGCGAGGTCATCGCCTACGCCGAGTGCTTTGAGGACATAGCTGGGTTCGAGCGACGCGCTGGTGCACGCCGAGCCCGAGCTCATCGCGATTTCTTTGACGGCCATCATGAGTGA
>JAESUL010000182.1 GCA_016763115.1 Phycisphaerales bacterium
GCTGGCCGCCGCCTCCGCGTTGCTCGATGGTTCGCATGGCAAGGTGTGCAAAGGTTGGGTTGACCAACTCGCCGGGCTGCTCGCATTGGTCGAGGCCGGGGTCGATTTTACGGACCAAGAGGATGTCGTCGCGATCACGCCCGCTGATCTGCACGCCGGTCTTGAATCGCTCGTCGCCAAGATCAAGAAGCATCTGGGGGCGCAGAGTGGGCAGGCGGTGGTCGATGATCTGCCATCGGTTGTGCTTGTTGGCGAGCCCAACGCGGGCAAATCGACGCTGATGAATGCCTTGCTTGGCACCAAGCGGGTGATGGTGTCGGACCAGCCGGGCACCACGCGCGACGCGATCACCGAACGCCTTGATTTGTCGGGTGATCTGCCCGGAGCGGGGGCGGTGCTGCTTAGCGATCTGCCTGGGCTTGGGGAAAGAGGGATCGACGCGATTGATGCCCAGGCACAGTTGAGCGCGCGTGAAAAAATCGCGTCGTGCGATGTGTGTGTCTGGTGTGACCCGAGCGGGCGGTTTGATGAATCGGTGATCGGTGTCGCGGGTAATAAGCCGACGGTGCGTGTGCGGACCAAGGCGGATCTTGTGGCCGATTCTGATTCGGGCGCGGACCTCGCGGTGTGCGCCATCGATGGCACCAAGATCGGCGTGCTGCGCCGTGCGATCGGCGACGCTGCCTGCGCCCGCGTGGGTGAAGGCGTGGGAGCGTTTGTGCCCCGGCACCGCAGGGCGATGTCGGCAGCGGTGATCGGGATCAATCTGGCGATGAACGAGGTGAAACCAGATGCAAGTTTTATCGAGATGCCCGAACTGGTCGCCGTCGGGCTGCGCGATGCGCTCGATGCGTTGGGCGAACTCGCCGGCGAGGTGACACCCGACGATGTGCTCGGGCGGGTGTTCGCGACCTTCTGCATCGGAAAATAGCGAGTTATCACGCCAAAGAGCGGGGTGATTTGGCAAAATCAATGCAAACGATGTGCAGAGAATTTTTTGTCTATTTGTCAATCCATGAATGCCTGTGCGAGTTGCTCCAAGAGCGATGGACCGATGCGAACAAAGAGCAACAAAGCGATGGTGCATGGTGATGGGCAGCGTCGAGGGCGTCGATCACTTTGATTCACACCCGCGATCCGCGGCGTGAATGGGGAGACGACCATGACCATCCGGCTCGGTGATATTCTTGTCCAGCACGGCGCGCTGACCAACGACCAGCGCGACGCGATTGTTGCCCAGCAAGGACTCATCGAAAGACCCTTTGGCGTGCTCGCGGAGGAAATGTTCGGCGTGTCCCCAGCCGATGTCGAGCACGCCTGGGCAGTCCAGTACGCGATGTTCTCGCAAACCGTTGATCCGCAAAGGCATGTCATTGATCCGCGTGTGCTGGGCAAGGTCGAAAGCCGACAGGCGTGGCAGTTCGGGCTGATCCCGATGTACACCAAAGAGGGCGAGACCGTCTTTGCGACCAGCACCGAGTACCTCGCAAGGGCGCTGCGCTTTGTGGGGTGGCGGTTCGACGGGGCCTGCTCGTTCTCGATCTGCACGATCGATGATCTGGTGGGCGGGCTGAGGATGCACTACGCTATGGAAGCGATGACCGAGGAGATGGTTGTTCAACTCATGAGGCGTTCGCGGGCAGCCTAAGCCTTGACTGGGCAAAGAGTTTGGCGCACATCGGCGACGCATTGCTCTGGGGGATCTACCATTGTTCCCGATGCCCAATGCACCAGAACAACACGATGTCTCCACCGTTTCCTTTGTCTCGCTGGGATGCCCCAAGAACCTTGTCGATTCCGAGAAGATGCTCGGGCTGCTCGCCCAAGACGGGCTGATGCCGGTCTCGGCGATCGCGATGGACGACCAAGAACACGACGATCTTTCGATCGCCGGCTCCGAGCAAGATTCGTCGGCGACCAGCGGGCGAGTCACGCCCGCCGACGCGGTGGTCATCAATACCTGCGGGTTTCTTGAAGCCTCCAAGGGTGAATCGCTGGGCGTGATCAAAGAAGCAATCGCGCTCAAGGAAAAGGGCGAGGTCAAACGCGTGGTCGTCGCCGGTTGCTTGGTGCAGAGGCACCGGGCCAAGATGCTCGATTGGGCGCCCGGGATCGACGCGATGGTCGGGGTCTTTGACCGCGAGAACATCGTCAAGGCCGTGCGAGGCGAAACGCTCGAACGCGATTCAATTGAAAAAGACGCGCCCAAGTACTGGATCAGCGCAAACGCACTCATCAGTGCCGAGAACCAGGGCATGGAAACGGTGGGGCTCACCGTGCAGGGCAAGGACGGCAAGGGGATCGGGTATTTCGAGTCCGACAACGCCCGGCTGCGCCTCACGCCAAGGCATTATGCGTACCTGCGGATCTCCGAGGGATGCAACCAGAACTGCGCGTTCTGCACCATCCCCAGTATCCGAGGCAAGATGCGGTCTAAACCCGAAGACCGAATCATCGAAGAAGCCCGCGAGTTGATGCGCGACGGGGCGTACGAGCTGCTCATGATCGGGCAAGACACGACCAGTTATGGCGACGACATCGGAACCGGGCTCTCGCAGGTCGCCGGAGCCGACAAGTTCCGCTCCGGTTTGCCCAAACTGCTCAAGGGCTTGAGCGAGGCGGTTTCCGAGGAGATCGGGCGGGGCTGGCTGCGGATGATGTACGCGTATCCGACCTATTTTAGCGACGAGATTATTGATGCGTTCGCCGAGTTAGCCGATGGGGGCAACCTGCTGCCGTATCTGGATATCCCGCTCCAGCACGGCTCGGACAAGGTGCTCGAGTTGATGCGCCGCAATGTCACGCGCTCGCAGCAAAGCGAGTTGTGCCACAAGCTCCGCGAGCGCATCGCCGGCATGGCGATCCGCACCACCTTCATCACCGGGTTCCCCGGCGAGACGCAATCCGACCACGACGAGTTGCTGAGTTTCATCGAAGAGGTCGGGTTCGATGCGGTCGGGTGCTTCCAGTATTCCAAGGAACCCGGCACGGTTGCCGGTCGGATGGAAGACGATCCAGACCTCGCGGTGCCCAAGCACATCAAGCAGCAACGCCACGACGAGATCATGACGCTCCAGCAGACCATCGCGTTCGAGCAGAATGAGTTCCTCGCCGACCA
>JAESUL010000017.1 GCA_016763115.1 Phycisphaerales bacterium
CCCTTGATCGCTTTCGACCATTCAGCCCAAGCCGCTTCCAGATCAGCAGGGAGCGGTTTTTCTTCGCCAGTGGTCTCGCCCACAATGCGGGCCGCGTTCTGATTCGGGTCGTTGTCCATACCCCATTGTACACCATCTGGAACCGGATTCCGGGCGAATCAAGAGCGATCAGAGATCAGAATCAAAGTGAACCACTACCAGGATTCGCGCCCGGTTGTCACATTGGTATTGGTTCATCCGGGCACAGCGTGCTATGCTCATCCCCGCAGCGATTCGCTGCGATGGATCGGTGCCCGAGCGGCTGAAGGGGCCGGATTGCTAATCCGGTGTACAGTGTAAAGCTGTACCGAGGGTTCGAATCCCTCTCGATCCGTATAGAAAACCCCCGCCAACAAACGGGGGTTTTTTCAATACCCATCCTCTTTCTGCCCTCTGTTCTCATGACCTGGTTCACCACCACAAACGGACGCCCAGAGACAAACTCAAGCTGTGTCGTTTACACAAAGGCCTTGGTCATCATTCCCTGGCACGAGCACAGATCAACCACCGGTGGCAGCGAAAACCGCTCGCAATACTCATCCAACGCTCGACGAGCACCAGGACAAGTCTCTGCACCATAATCGTCGCAGAGCAGGATCCCCCCGGGCACGAGTCTTGGGTAAAAGAACTCGATAGACGCCAGCGTGGGCTCATACAAATCAACATCGACATGAACGAAGGAGAACTGTGCATCGCCAACCTCATCAAACCGCTCGGGGATCCACCCCTTGAGCAACTGCGCCGTCCGGCAAGGCTCAAGCAATGCACGCACATGATGCTCGTCAACCGCAAGATCGCCCTTGGCCCAAAGATAGGCCTCCTCCGTCGTCGGCATATCAATCTTGGTGGGCTCAGAAAGCCCCTCGAATGAATCAAAACCGAAATGCTTTTTAAGGTGCCCGAGTCGTTCGCCTTCTTGACATATCAGAAAACTCGAACCCCCTGTATACACGCCGCACTCCGCGGTACACGGGCCCAAATGGGCCACGCTCCGATAGAGCGACCAGAGCATAAACTTGCGCTCAGGACGGTGCCGACGCCATTCCGGAAACTTCTTCCAGAGCCCCCAGAACTCCGGGTCATTCAACCACACCAGGTCCCGATTGTACAGCCGAAGCCCCCTCTCCATCGCCAGCGCATCGAGCGCGAGAAACTGCTTGGCATACCGATCCGCAACATCCCCAATACCATCTGCAGCACAGAGATCTCCAATAAGTTCTTGCTTGTACTTCATTGTCCCAACGCCTAACTCCTCAGCCCCATGCTCCTATCGGTCGCTTGAGCATACACGAATCACATCGCCATTGCTCACCCCCGCCAACACGGACAATGCCAAAGCACAAACCCGTGAAATCTGCAAAGAGCATGGGTCTTCCGTCCCATTCTTGCCCAAAAAAACAGAGGACAAGGTGCCCTCCGCTCATGAAAACCCATTGCCCAAACACTCTCAACTCATTCCAATCCCAACATTCACCGGCTGAGGCTTGACCGTGTGCGTACCCGAAACCGCGATCCCCAATGGGGCACGCTTACCGCCGCTCATCGGAGGCATCCCCTCGGCATCAATGTGCCGCTGGATCGCCATGATCCCCTCGAACAACATCTCCGGGCGAGGCGGGCACCCAGGCACATACACATCGACCGGAATAAACTGGTCACATCCCTGCACCGTTGCATAGGTATCAAAGATCCCGCCCGTCGAAGCGCACGCGCCCATCGAGATCACCCACTTGGGCTCGGTCATCTGCTCGTAGGTCCGCTGCAATACCGGCAGCATCTTGACCCCGATCCGCCCGGCAACGATCATCAGATCTGCTTGGCGTGGCGAGAAACTCATCCGTTCCATCCCGAATCGGGCCATGTCGTAGCGTGACGACGCCGTCGCCATCAGTTCGATCCCGCAGCACACGGTCGCAAAGGGCATGGGCCACATGCTCGAACGCCGGGCCCAGTTGACCACCCGGCGCAGCTGCGTCGTCAGAATCATATCACCAGCGATTGCAGTCTCGATTCCCATGATGCGTCTCCATTGGGTTCAACAAACAGGTCGAATCAAGTATACACGCAGCGATCGGTGTGCGTTCAGGCTGCCGACTCGCCGCCAACTTCTTCGGGCTCTTCTGCAGGCTGATTCACCTCGGGGATATCCGCCTCGCGGATGACTTCCATCGCACGATCATGCTCGTCAAAGCGGAACACGCACATCGCCTGCGGATAGGCCTTATCGCCCGGCGTCAGGTAGCAGTACCGCACATTGACCCGGTTGTCGGCCATCATCACCGCCAGATCACGCACCACCCCCGGACGATCCGTCACCGAGACCGCGACCACCGGGGCCTCGACCACGGGGCCGATGCCGGCATCAACCAAAGATTCGCAAACATGACGCAACGCGTCCTCGGGGTGACCAAGCACACGCACGCACCCTCGATCGAGGTGCTCGGTCGTCGAGATTGAAAAAATCTCGACCCCGGCTGCGGTCGCTGCATCAAGCACCCCGGCCAGTTCGCCCGGGCGCTGCTGAAGATAAATCGAAAACTCGGTAAGCTGATAAACTTTCATGGGCAGGGAGTTTAGGACACAAATCCTGCGTTTTCCCCGATTTCTGGCGTTTTCATCGGTCTTTGGAACGGTTTCCACACACCGCATTCAGTCTCAATCAAGGCTCGCAACCACCTTGCCATCAAGTGCTTGCATCGATGCCGAACGAATATCATCAGGCACCATCGCCCCACCCTCACCCGTGCGGAATCCATCGAGCCGGTGCATGGCATCGAGGATCTCCCCAAGCGAGAGTTTGTCCGCAGGCCGCGTAGGCGACCACCCAACCGTGTCCTCGCCCTCCGCAATCTCCTGAAGTATCCCCGCGTCACCCAGTGTCCGCAAGACACGCTCGGCAACCGCAGCATCCACCCCGATCGCTTCGCCCAACACCGTCGGCGTCGTCGGTTTGGCATCCTCGAACCGCCCGCAAATCACCCGCACCGCCGCCACCCCGATCAACGGATCAATGAACGCAACACTCAACTTCTCATCACTCAACGACCGCAGCCCGGCATCGACCAGCCTAGAAAAATGCTGCAACGCGTGGGCCGCCTGCATCCCCAGAAGCACGATGATCCATGTCAGGTAAATCCACAACAAGAACAAAGGCAGCAACGCAAGCGATCCATAAAACTTGGTGTACCCGGTGCTGCTTCGCACATACGCGGTGAACCCCCACTTGCCCATCTCCCAGAGCACCGCCGCCACAAACGCCCCAGCGAGCGCAGCACGGAACTTCACCCGCACATTGGGGATCGTCATGTAGGCCGCCACCAAAAGAGCCGTAGAGATCAGCACGCTGACCCCGTACCCCGCCAGCACCGCCCCGACCACCGAGTCTTCACCGGCGTTGGCAACAATCCACCGCGCGAACGAATCGCCTACAAAGAAAGTCGCAGCGAGCATCAGCGTGCCCAGCGTCAGGATCGTCCAATAGAGCACAAGCCTCTTGAGCCAACTCCTGCCGTGCGGCGCCCCGCAGACCTGATTAAACGATCGCTCCATCTCGATCAGCATCGACAACGCCGCGTAGATCAGCACCGCGATACTCATCACCGCGATCCAGCCCGCAGGCACATGCTTGATCGATTGGTTCACCCGCGTGATCAGATCCGTGATAATCGTTTCCAGCTCAGAGCCCGAACTCTCCGCCGCGTCAACCGCATCACCACCCATTGCGCCGGTATCGCGCACACTAATCTGCGTGATCCCCGCAAAGTCCATCACGCGCCGAACGCCTGAATCAATCTGGTCCTCGGAAACAAACGAGCTGAAAATCAGCAGCGCGATCACCATCACGGGGATAATGCTGAACAGCGTCCGGTACGCCAGTGCCGCCGACATCCGCGGGATCTGCGAGCGGTACAACCCGAACACACCAAGTTTGATCACCGTCCACAACTGGCGCGCTTCTTCGACCCTTGAATCAGGCTCGGGGCACACATCAGTTTGGGTCTGCTCATCGCTCACTGCGGTCATTTATCCTTGCTGGGTCGTCCCCCACGCTTGGGTTCGGGCTTCAATCTTGCCATGTTGATGGCATTTTTCATCTTCCGGTTGCGGATCTTCGCCGCCGGGCCTTGGGCCGCCGCTGCGGGCGACACATAGGGTGCTTTCGGCGTTTTTCCATCCCCAGACCCGCGATTCTTGGAACCAGATGCCCCGCTGGGACCCGAACTCGCTGCCGATCGCTTAAGATCCTGGATCTCGTGCCGTGTCAACTCACGCCATTCGCCCCGCGCAAGCCCCTTGAGCTCGGTCGGGCCCATCCCGACACGCTCGAGTTTGAGCACCGGGTACCCCACCGCTGCGAGCATCCGCCGAACCTGGCGGTTGCGCCCCTCG
>JAESUL010000183.1 GCA_016763115.1 Phycisphaerales bacterium
GGAGGAAGATGAAGTCCAGGTCGCGGTGCGGGTGGGGGTGGGAATGCCGTCGTGCATCAGGGTCATGGGCAAACGTCCGACTTCGGTGTTGTTGAAGTTGAGGACGAGTTCGGCGTTCTTGGTGCCGAAGTACCCAAGGTCCGCGAGTTCGACATGCTCCTCGTCGCAGATTTGTTGGAGCTGCGCAATATTTTCTTGAGGCACCGCGAGCACCATCCGCTCTTGGGCTTCGGAGATCCAGATCTCGGTGTACGACAGCCCGGCGTACTTGAGGGGAGCCTGCTCGAGGTTGACGAACGCGCCGAGCTTCTCGCCCATCTCACCGATCGCGCTGCTAAACCCGCCCGCGCCGCAATCGGTGATGGAAGTGAACAATGGTCCACGCCCATCTTTGGATCGAGCGTCACGCGCACGCAGGATCGCGTCGAGTGTTCGTTTTTCTTCGATCGCGTTGCCGATCTGCACCGCATGGGAAAACTCATCTGCGTGGGTATTGGTCAGCTCTGCGCTGCTGAAGGTCGCCCCGTGGATGCCGTCGCGACCGGTCTTGCCGCCCAAGGCGATGATGCGGTCGCCCGGATTGGCATCGCCGGAGATCAGATCGATCGGCATGATCCCGATGCACCCGCAGTAGACGAGCGGGTTGCCGATGTAGCGTTGGTCAAAGCTGACCGCTCCGTTGACGGTGGGGATGCCCATGCGGTTGCCGTACTCGCCCACGCCCGCGACGACCTGGGCGAGCGTGTGCTTGGGATGGATGCATCCCGCGGGAACCGTCTTTGTATCTGGGTACGCAACACAAAAAACATCCGTGCTCGCGATTGGTTTGGCCGCCATCCCGGTGCCGATGATATCGCGGATGCACCCTCCGATGCCCGTTGCTGCGCCGCCGTAGGGCTCGAGGGCGGATGGATGGTTGTGCGTCTCGACTTTGATGCACACGGCGTGCTCGTCGTCAAACTTCACAATCCCCGCGTTGTCGACGAACACAGAGAGCGTCCAATCGAGCCCCTCTTCGATGAGCTCGAAGGTCGCGGCGGCAACCGTGGACTTGAGCAGGTTGTGGATCGTGACGGACCCGTCGGCGTGGACCTCGTGTCCGGGGCGCGACGCCCAATCGGTGTTGCCGAGTGGGTCGCCGGTGTAGTGGATGGTGGATTTGAGCGTTTTGTGCACGCAGTGCTCCGACCAGGTCTGGGCGAGGGTTTCGAGCTCGATATCGGTGGGCTCGCGGCCGAGATTCTTGAAGTGCGATTGGATGGCTTGCATCTCGTCGAGCGACAAAAACAGATGCCCTTCGCGGGAGAGCTTTTCGAGGGCCGCGTCGTTGAGGTCGCGGATATTGACATGGACGAGCTTGAAATCGTGGGTGTGTCCTTTGGGCAGTTCGCTCGGGAAGTAGGGCTCGGCGTGGACGGCGGCGACGATCGGATTGGCGTACAAACGCTGGATCAGCGATTGCGCCTTGGCGTCGGTGATCCCGATCAGGTCGTAGCGCATCGCGGTCGAGACAAGCGATTCGACGCCGAGCAGCGAGTGGATGGCGTTGCGGATCGACATCGCTGGCGGGTCCATCACGCCGGGCAACGGGTGGACCTCGGCGATCGCGCCAAGCGGGGGCGATGCCCCGATGTGCACCCGCTCGATGACCGGGTTGGCGAGCAGTTGGGTGCAGATGGTGTCGAGTTGTTCGCCGGTGAGCGCAGCCTCGATCAGGTAGATGCGGATGGCGTGGGCGCGATCGAGGGCGATGCCCAGATCACGCGCGCGGGCGACAAGGGACTCGCCCTTGGGGTCGGCGGCATTGGGCAGCGGATGGACTTCGATGCGGTGGACTGCGATGGCGGCGCTCTGGGTGGTGACAGTGGTCGCGGTTGCTTGCATGGGCGATCGTAGTCGCCAAGGTGGGTATGATCGCCCGTGAGTGATACCCCAAAAACAAAGAGTCCCGAATCCGAAGCCCCGATGCCTCATGTCGAGCTGTTTACCGACGGCGCGTGCTCGGGCAACCCCGGGCCCGGCGGGTGGGGGTACCTCCTGCGCCATCCCAGCACGGGCAAGGTCCGCGAACGCAACGGCGGCGAGAAAATGACCACCAACAACCGCATGGAACTCAGCGCCGCTATAGAAGGTCTGACAGACCTCACCCGCCCGAGCATCGTCGAACTGTATTCAGACTCGCAGTATGTCCTCAAGGGGCTCAACGAGTGGATGCCGGGGTGGAAGAAGCGGGGGTGGAAGACGGCGTCGAAGCAGCCGGTCAAGAATGTGGACCTCTGGAAACTGCTCGATGCGCTCAAAGCCAAGCACGAGATCCGGTTCCACTGGGTCAAGGGGCACGACGGGCACCCGGAAAATGAGCGGGTGGACGATCTGGCGGTGCAGGCCCGCGACGGGCAGGCCGGGCGATAACCGTGCCTGGGTGATCGGTCTGTGACGGGTGGTGGGTTGTAGGGGTTGGGATCTTGGGGCAAGCCCGGATCGAGGCGGTCTAACCGGACCTTATTTGTGAATGTGTGTACGCACGGGGATGAATCCCCGGCTCCAAACCTCCGATGATTAGGTTGAAATGCGCCGGGTTGCTCGGTGTGATTTGGCTTTTCATTGCTGGGAGACACACCGTGGAACTCGACACCATTCTTCGTCAGGCGCATGAACTCGACGCTTCGGATATTCACATTGTTTCCGGCGAGCCGGCGACATGCCGAATTCATCAGGTGATGACCCCCGTTGGGGATATCCCGATGGATCCCGCGGTCGTCATGGAGATGTTCAAGAACATGTCCAACAAGGAAACCCAGGAGCTCTTCGCGCGTGACAAGGACGCCGATTTTTCGTATGATGTTGAGGGCCTTGCTCGCTACCGCGTCAATGCTCATCTCCAGAAGGGTGTGATCGGGCTGGCGATGCGGGCGATTAAGAGCAAGGTGCCGCCGCTGAGTGCGCTCGGGCTCCCCGAGGTGATCGCTCGGCTGACCTACCTCCCCCGCGGGCTCGTGCTCGTGACGGGTGATACGGGTTCGGGCAAGTCCACCACGCTTGCTGCGATGATCCAATCAATGAATAATCGGTACCGCAAGCATGTAATCACACTCGAGGACCCGGTCGAATACATGTTCGAGTCCGACCAATGCCTGATCGAGCAGCGTGAACTCGGGCGGGACATGACCAGCTTTAGGTCAGGGCTCAAGCACGTCTTGCGTCAGGACCCCGACATCATCCTTGTGGGTGAAATGCGTGACCTAGAGACCTCGTCATTGGCGATCTCGGCAGCGGAAACCGGGCACCTCGTGCTGTCTACGCTCCACACGGTCAACGCGGCCCAGACGGTGTCACGAATCATCGACATGTACCCCTCGGGGCAGCAGAACCAGATCCGCTCGATGCTCTCGACAACGCTGCAAGCGGTTGTTTCGCAGACATTGTTCACCCGTTCTGATCGCCCGGGCATGGTGCCCGCGGTCGAGACGCTGTTGTGCACGCCCGCGGTGCGCAACATGATCCGCGAGAACAAGATTTTCGAGATTCCCAATGTGATCGACACCTCGCGTGCGATTGGGATGTGCTCGCTGGACTCTTCGATCGCGGAGTTGTATTTCAACGGGACGATTTCCAAGGAGGACGCGATCGCCAAGGCCGTGTTCCCTGACAAGCTCGAGCGTCAACTCGTTGCGTAAATAAAGAATCAGAACTGAACCAAGGATTTTCCGATGACTCAATACCGATTTCAGGTAAAATCTCAGGACGGCAAGACCCAGAGCGGGGTCATGAGCGCCGACAGCGCATCGGCTGCAGCCGCGATTCTTCGCAACCAGGGCGTGCATGTCATGTCGGTGGACGAGCAGAAGGGCAGCGGTGCACGCTCGGGGTTTATGGAGTTCCTGGCTGCAGCGAACAACAAGAAGCCCACGCAGAAGAATGTGCTGGACTTCACGACCCAACTCGCGGTGATGATCCGCGCGGGGATCAACCTTCGGGCCGCGCTCGATGGGATCGGGGACCAGACCGACCACAAGATGTTCAAGAAGGTGATTAACCAGCTCAAGGCGGATGTTGAATCGGGCAAGCAGTTTTCTGATGCGTTGATGCGGTATCCCAAGTTGTTCGGGCCTTTGTACATCAATATGGTGCGGGCGTCGGAGATGTCCGGCTCGTTCTCGGACATGCTCGAGCGGATCGCCGGGTACATCGGTCAGCAGATGGAAACGCGCCGGATGGTGATCGGCGCTTCGATCTATCCCGCGATTATCGGCGGGATGGCGGTCTCGGTCACGATATTCTTGATGACCTTTGTGCTCCCCAAGTTCTACACGGTGTTCGAGGGCAAGGAAGATATTCTGCCTTGGGCGACCAACTTCCTGATGGGTGTTTCGCAGCTGATGACCGATCAATGGCCCTACATCGTCGGCGGGGCGGTGGTGATCTTTGGCGCCGGCTATGCGTTTGCCAAGACCGAGGTCGGGGCGTTCTGGATCGACAAGA
>JAESUL010000184.1 GCA_016763115.1 Phycisphaerales bacterium
AGACCTTGCCCGGCTCGATCTCCAGCATCCACGCGCGGACCAACGCCCACGCCATCGGGCGGAGCACGACGGCGATTGTTGGGTGATCGCCCTTGGCTTTTTTGAGCCCCTTGATGACCGCCTCGACGAGCCGTTCTTGGGCATCTATCAGTGATTCGCCCTGTGGCGGGGTGATCCGCATGGGTGATTCGATCCATTCTCGGTAGGCGGTTTTGCACCGGTCTTCGAGCTGATTGGCCAGTTCACCTTCCCAGAGCCCAAGCCCGACATTGACCAAGCCTTCGAGCTCGCGGACCTTGGCCGAGCGACCAAAGTTGAGAATGGCGGCGCCTTTTTGGGTCGGTTCCTCGGGGGAAATCAGGATTGTGGAAAACTCTGGTGCCGATGGCGACCCGAAGAACGCATGCACCGCTTGGTGGAAGGCCGATTCGCCTTCGGCATTCATCGGCAAATCCGTCCGCCCGTTGAGCCTGCCCGATGCTTCCCAGTCTGTTGGACCGGTCCGTACGAGCACGATTGTGTATCCGGTTGGTTTGCCCATCCAGAGTTCTCCGGCGCGCAAATGCACGCAGTTCAGGCCCCCTCATGGTATCGACCATGGCGGGATGAAGGGACGAGTGTAGCAGTTTCTTGGGGATGAGAAACGAGTGTATTTCTCTAAATCGACTATTTTGTTCTTCTTTTGTTCGTGTTTTTCACTAGCAGACTTGGGTTTCACGGAGTTGCTCGATGATCGAACACCATTCAATTCTGGGTTTGTTGAAGATCGCCGACCCTGCGACGAGGGTATCGAATCCGGATTTGATTGCGCTTTGCGAGGTGGAGAGGTTGATGCCGCCGTCGATTTCAAGGCGTTGGTGCTCAGCGAGTTGCGATCGGATCCATTTTCCTTTTTCGAGCACTTCGGGGATGAAAGCCTGCCCGCCGAACCCAGGATTCACGCTCATCACGAGGATGAGATCGAAGGCATCGAGCGTGCCCATCAGTGCCCGGACATCGGTCGGTGGGTTGATCACGATCCCGGGTCGGCACCCGAGTTCACGGATCTGCCCGGCGAGTTCGATCGCGTGCTGGGCGGATTCGCAGACCTCGATATGGAAGCTGACCAGATTGGCTCCGCTGTCGATAAACGGGCGGAAGTATGCCCACGGATCGGTGACCATGAGGTGGACATCGAGGAAGGTATCGGGGCAGGCTTTGCGGACTGAGGCGCAGATCGCCGGGCCCATCGAGAGGTTGGGGACGAAGTGCCCGTCCATGATGTCGATATGGAGGAGGTCGGCCCCGGCATCCATCGCGGCCCGGCAGTCGTCGCCGAGATTGGCGAAGTCGGCGGCCAGGATCGAGGGGGCGATGAGCGGGCGTTTGGGCGGATGGTCGCATGGATCAATCATGGACAACTCTAGTGCTTCGAGGCGTGAACGGTTGTACGATGTGGAAACACTTTTTGGATGGATTTTATGAACACCGCAGTATTCCCAAAGACCCTCGCCGACGCCCTGGGCTCGATCGGTCAATCGCACCTTGTCGAGCACGCCTCCACGCTCGAAGGCTCCACGCTGGGATGCTTTATCGAGCAACTCGACGCGTTGGATCTACCGGCCCTCGGACGATACATCCAGACCTACGGCAAGGGCTACACCTCTCCACCCACATCCGATTCGATCAAGCCCGCATCGTGCTACACACTTTGCGATGAATCGTGGGACCGCGAGCACTACCGCAAGGTCGGCCAAGAGCTTATCGGCGCGGGCAAGGTGGCTTGCTTTACGGTCGCCGGCGGGCAGGGCTCGCGGCTCGGGTACGACGGGCCCAAGGGGTGCTTCCCGACATCGTGTGTGAACGAGAAGCCTTTGTTCCAGTTGTTCGCTGAGGCAATTGTCAAATCGCAGCAGAAATACGGGTGCACAATTCCGTGGGCGATCATGACCAGCCCGCTGAATCATGAAGCGACGGTTGCGTTCTTTGGTGCCAACAATTTCTTTGGGCTGACCGAGAAACAGGTCATGTTCTTTGAGCAAGGGGTGATGCCGAGCTTTGATCTTGAATCCGGGCGGCTCTTGCTCGCGGGTCCGGGAATTCTTGCAACCAACCCCGACGGGCACGGCGGGGCGTATCGCGCACTGAAAACCTCGGGCGCACTCGATGCGATGCTCGCCTTGGGCATCGAGCAACTCAGTTATTTTCAGGTTGATAATCCGCACGCGAAGATTCTTGATCCGGTGTTCCTCGGGCTGCACAGTTCGGGCACGGATTCATCGGGCGAGATGAGTTCGAAGATGGTTGCCAAGGCATCGTGGGATGAAAAGGTCGGGGTGTTCTGCTCGATTGATGGGAAGAGTGAGATCATCGAGTACTCCGATCTTCCTGAGCACCTCGCCAAGCAGACCGACGACGCGGGCGCGCTGGCGTTCAATGCGGGGTCGATCGCTATTCATGCGATCAGTCTCGCGTTTATCGAGAAGATTGTTTCTGATCCTCGGTATGCACTGGCGTTCCATCGCGCGGTCAAGAAGGTTGCTTGGGTTGATCCGCTCACTGCGCAAGTGATTACGCCCACCGAGCCCAATGCGATCAAACTCGAACGCTTTGTCTTTGACGGCATCAAGCTCGCCGAGGCTTCGATCGTTCTAGAAACCGAGCGTGTTGAGGAGTTTGCTCCGGTCAAGAACGCGACGGGCGCGGATTCGATCGAATCGTCCAAGGTGCTGCAGACCGAGCGCGCGGCGCGGTGGCTGGAATCCATCGGTGTTGCGGTACCACGCAATGGTGATGGCTCGGTCGATGCGGTGATCGAGATTTCACCATTGAGTGCGGTGGAACCAAATGATTTGCGATCGCTTGATCTGGCGACCGCCATCGAGCCCGGTTCGTCGGTGGTGCTCTGATGGACCCGCGGTTCCTCAAGCTGCCCAGATCATTGCAGAAACTCTCCGTGACCACCACGCTCAACGGCGTGCCCGCGTTGGTTGCCCGTCCGAAGGGCGAAGAGTTGACGCCGGTGGTGATCTGGATGCACGGGCGGACGGTGTACAAGGAACTCGATCCGGGTCGGTACCAGCGTTGGGTCCGCGCAGGGATCGCGGCGGTCGCGCTCGATCTGCCCGGCCACGGGCAGCGGTTTGACCCGGTGTTTCAACAGCCGACCAAGACACTGGAGGTCATCGAGCAGGGCGCAAACGAGATTAACGGCGTGCTCGTTGCGATGCGCGAGATGGGCGGCTTTGACATGGACCGCGTGGCGATCGGCGGGATGTCGGCGGGCGGGATGGTCACGCTGCACCGGTTGTGCTCGCCACACCGATTTGTGGCTGCGTGCCTGGAAGGGACGACAGGGAACCTGCACGATCTGTATTTTCCGCCCGAAAACGAGCGCGGACGACCCTGGCCCGTGACGCACGACCCCGAAGATGTGCGGCGGGTTGATCCGATGAGTCATCTCGCAGCGTTCCGCCCGATCCCGGTGCTGGCGTTGCACAACGAGGGCGATGCGATGGTGCCGATCTCGACGCAGCGTGTTTTTCTCGATCGGTTGCGGGAGCATTACGCTGACGAGGGCGCCGACCCGGCGATGATTGAACTGCACACCTTCACCGATACTGGCGCTCCGGCGGAGCATGCCGGATTCGGACGGTTCGCCAACGAGGCC
>JAESUL010000185.1 GCA_016763115.1 Phycisphaerales bacterium
TCACGGGTATCCGCCACGACGCATCAGCCCTCGCACACCCGATCATCGTGGAAGAAGACAAGCTCGAACACCACCACGGCAAGTACCTCGATCCCAAGGCTTTCGGAGTCGGGAATGACCGGAGCATCCATCCGAACCCGGATCTCGGAGGACTCAACTAAAACCTCGAACCGATCGGAACAATGTTTGAGATACACTTATCAACCGTGACCTCGTCGTCGAGATCAATCGGCAAGTACACGCCACGATTATGGTCGGTGTTGAGCACGATCGCGTTGGGCTCGACCACCGCGTACCCCTTGGGTGCGTGCTCATGCCCGAGCAAAAACAGGTTGACCCCCCACCGCTCGGTGAGGTCTTCGAGCTGATCGCTGTCGTACCCGCGGCCCCAGACCATCATGTGGGCCGAGCCCACGCGGGGCTGGTAATCATCCATCGTCATGTCACGCTCAAGAATCGACGGATCAAACCGCCCCATCATCGCCGGCCCGGGCAGCGAGTGGGCGCACAAAATATCACCATGCGGGCATCGACAGCGTAATGCCAGAGGCATGGCAAAAACAAACTGGCGGATCGCTTCGTGCACACGCTCGGCGTCAGAACCAAATATCTCATCAACCCCCGCGTTGAACGCATCAACCACCCGTAGTCCATTTTTCATGATCCCCGACCCGATCGCCTGGGCGAGCTCGTGGTTGGCCAAGAGCACATGGACCAGATCGGGGTGCTGGGACTTGAGGTACGCGATCCGCGTCAGCCCGCGGAATGAATAGTCGATCGGCTGATCGTCTGAAAGCTCGGGGTGGATGATCTCGTGGAGGGTGAGGTGCTTTTGCTCGGCCCCGAACTCGCCATCGAGCCCGGCCGCCGACAGGACCGCCTTGAAGTTAAGCGGATGGTCGTGGGTGTCGCCCGTAGCGATCAACTGCCCCGGCGCTTCGATGAAATCGATCGAGCCGAGCCTGCACGACGCGTTGAGGCACGCATCGGCCCCGGCCATCAGGGCATCGACAACTACATCCACATTGGTCAGATCGAGCGTGTACATCGTACCAACAGTCTATAGGGCGTACGCTCAGGAAGTCTTGTTGGCTTCGACCGCATCGGCACGAACAATCCCGAGGATCAGATCCAGCTTGTTGGTGACATCGTCCATCGAGCCCGGACGCTTGTCGGGATCGACCTCGACGCAGTGCATGATGAGATCACACAAACGCTCGGGAATATCGGGAAGAATCTCGGAAATCGGGATCGGCCTCTCGATCAGCGCGTCGTCGCGTGAGCCCATCAGCGAGTCTTGCGAGGTGCCCATCGCCGTCGGGATGTTCTTGCCGCTCAGCACCCAGTACATTGTCGCGCCGAAGTTGTACATGTCGGTCTTGGGCGTGATCTCACGCCGATGCACCTGCTCGGGCGCGATGTAGTCCGGCGTGCCCTGGATTCGTTTTTTGATGGTCCCGCTCTTGCAGCTCTGCCCGAGGTCGATCAGCTTCGCGCTCAGCTTGCCCCCGAGGCTCCGCCCGACGATGACATTGTGAGGCTTCATGTCCGCATGGACAAACCCGCGATCGTGCATCTGCGCGAGGGCCGAGGCGGTCTGACGGAACACATCGACCAACTCGTCGAGCAACTCGGGTTTTTCCTCGTGCAACGAGATCCCGTCAACGAGTTCCATCACCAAAATAAGCCCTGTAGATTTGAGGATCGACCCGGTCTTGATCATCTTGGGGATCTTGCGGATTGAATCATGATCGAGTTGGCTTGCGATTTTGTATTCGATCTCGGCCTGGTCCATGAACCGCTGAGACTTGGGGTTGGTCTTGGCGACATGCTTGAGGGCCCAGACCTGCTTGTTCTTGGGGTCCTGGACGAGGTAGATAATCGAGGCTGCACCGCGCCCGATCTCGGACATGATCCGATACCCTTCGACCATGTCGCCCTTCTTGAATGTGGGGAGGTTATCACTCATCCGCTCTCCAGCCTCGCAGTACCATGAACCCAACGCCCCAGGCTTGGGTGTATTTCGGCAAACCCGCATCCGAGTTGCATATCGAGTATGCAATCGTGCAACATTTGCCCGTTATGGTATCCACCACACCCCACGCTGGAGAGCATTGGTCCACCAGATCCAACTATATCGAGAGGTTTGCAGCCCAGACCCACGATCCGAGAGTTCACCCGGAAGATGCCCCCAGAGCGAGAAGACGGGGTACACCCAAGATGGGCCACACCCTTGCTTACGCACCAATCGCCCGCTCGGTTGACCCGGAAGAAAAACAAGTGAAAAAACGGGTCATTTTGAAAATGATTACGGACGGGCACCGACACCCAGAGAGACCAAGCGTTGCTCGAACGCCGTCCGCGGGAAATACTGCCCCGGGCTTGTGGTCCCGGCGATGTCTTTGTGGAGCAGAATCCGCTCGCTCGAGATCGAGAACTTCTCGGACAAGGCTGCAACAAGTTGTGCGAGCCTGTGCAGCTGCTCGTCGGAGAACGACTTACGGTTGCCGTCGCCGACCAGGCAGATCTCGATCATCCCCGATGAGGGCACCTCGGCTGCGGTCCCGGCAAGGTCCGCACCGTCACGCTGGTCGAGCCAGCGTTGCCCGACATGGATATTCCCATCGCCCATCCCAGTGCCGTTGCCGATCAGGAAATGGAACCCGAGCCCGTCGTACCCCGCTGCGCGATGCGTCGATTCAATCGACGCGGGCGTGCCCTTGGACGATCCAGAGTGGACGATCACGATCGAGTTCCAATGTTCGGTGTCCAGTTCGCTCTGGGTCTGGAAGACCGCCTCGACGCCGCTGAGCCCGCCGGTGGACATCAGAGGCGACAAAGTCACCCCCCCGCCTCGGCTGCCGCTCGCAGAAGGATCAAGCACCGACAAAGCCGCGACACCCAGCATCATCCCAACACCAAGCACCCCCCAGACAATCTTTGTCCGAGCGGTTCTTCTTGATCGCGAGATGACATATGGACCGGACATCGGGAAAGACTGCACTCCTGTATTACTAGGGTATCATTTCCATTCGGAGATTGCGACCGAATTTCTTGCACATTCCTCGGCAACCCTTGCAAGTTCACGCGCAAGGTTCAACCTAAGAGGAATACAACACTTGCAAACACCGAACACGCTTGTGCCCAGCTTTTTTTCGGACCCCACCTGGTATTCAATCGTGCACGATCAATCGACCACGCAGGTTCGGCGTCCGCTTGCCGAACTCGTCCTCGGTGAACGGTTCTGCCCGCTGGTTGCGTGCATGGTCGTACTGGTCAAACTGAGAGCGTGAATCCGCCGGACGCAAGGCCGTCCGCTGGCACCCTGAAATCACCACCGCTGTGCCCAAGCACGCCAGAGAAACCGCACAAACGCGGATGGTTGTCTTTATAGCTGATCTTCGGCTCATCATCCGCTCCTTTTTCATGCCCGTCTCAATGAATACTAGGTCGTACCCGACAGCTCTTCTTTCAACCAGAATCTGGGTGCCACTACTCGCCCGAAGGGCGCAGTAGTGCTGGAACGACCAAAAACAAAGACACTACTGCGCCGGGGACGGCGAGTAGTGGCACCCGATGTGGCGGCAAAGAAAAACAGTGCA
>JAESUL010000186.1 GCA_016763115.1 Phycisphaerales bacterium
CCCCCTCGTTCCCAACCCGGTGATCGACAATCTCTGCCCCGACCATCGCCGCTCCGTCGCCCATCTCACGCAGCACATCGGCATCAATCGACGCCGGCGTCATCACCGAAACCCGCCCGACTGATCGCCCCCCAACGAGCGACGCCAACTCGCTCGCCAATACGCATGTCTGGATCACCACCTCCACCGCTCGCCCGCAGTGCTCGGGCAGGGCAAAGTGTTCCGCGGGTATCCACAAATCAATCCCGGCGATCTCGATCTCGCGCCGGCGCATCGACGCGGCGAGGTCTCTGCGTGCCGATCGCCCGATCTCCCGTGCCCGGAATCCTGCCCGAGCACCATCGAGCACCACCCCCCGCGCCCCAACTGAACGCCCCCAATCGAGCATTGCTCTGGGCGAACCATCGCTCGCGGGGATCTGGGCACCCGCGAATGAAACCGAAATATCTGGACCGACCTGCACGCACTATCATAGAGCATGCCTGCACACTCTGTTTTCCGATTCGCCCAGATCTTGCACCTGCTTTCGCTCGCCCTCTGGATGGGCTCGACCGCCATGAGCGGCGTCGTGGCTGCCATCGTCTTCCCCACCATGCGAAAACTCGATCCAACCCTCGGTGCCTACCCAGACTACACCGGCGACCACGCCATCTTGGGCGCGGGGCAGATCGCCAGCAAGGTCTTCCTCGCTGTCGACACCATCCAGTTCATTTGTGCCTCGCTCGCACTGGGAACCTTTATCGTCATGCTCTTGTGCGGGTACTCGCTCAACACCCTCGCCCGCGTGCTCCGCTCGATTCTCCTCTGCGGCGCACTCGGGTTGCTCAGCTACCACCTGCTCATCTTGATGCCCGCGATGAATCTCGATCTGCGGACCTATTGGGACGCTGCGGAGATTGGCAATACTGTTCTTGCCGACACGCACAAAGACAACTTCCTCGCGATGCACTCGACCGCTTCGCGTACCATCGGCGGCATCACGCTCGTGGTCCTCGTCACCTTCTTCCTCGGGCTGTGGACCGCCGAGCATCCCAAAGTATCCAACGCACCGGAGCCCGCATGACCCCAACACGCACCACGCACCCCAAAGGCGTCAACAACCCACGCGGGCTCAAGGACATCCCCTTCGCGCTGCCCGAGGTCACCAAAGAGCAACGCGCCCACGCGCTCAAGATCGCCAACGCACTGGCCAAGCACTACCCCGATGCGCACTGCGAACTCACCTTCACCAATCCGCATGAGTTGCTCATCGCGACGATTTTATCCGCCCAATCCACCGACGCCGGCGTCAACAAAGCCACGCCGGGTTTGTTCAAGGCCTTCAAAAATCCCGCAGCCTACGCCAAGTCCACACCCGAGAAAATCCAGCCCTACATCAAAACCATCGGGCTTTTTCGCAACAAATCAAAGTCCATCCACGAATCCATGACCCGAATCGTCGAGCACTACGACGGCAATGTCCCCAACACCATGGAAGACCTCATCACCCTCCGAGGCGTCGCGCGAAAAACCGCCAATGTCGTGCTCGGCAACTGCTTCGATGTTCAAGACGGCATCACCGTCGATACCCATGTCCAACGCCTCGTGTGGCGATGGGGAATCCTCGACGAACCCAAGGCCAACACCACCCTCATCGAAAAAACCCTGATGGCCCTCTTCCCCCGCTCGCGTTGGTCAACGCTGGGACACTCCATGGTCATCCACGGGCGATACAACTGCACCGCAAGACCCAACTGCACCCACGAGCACCAAATCTGCACCAAGTTCGGCGTCAACTGCGACAAGCCTTACAACAAGTCAAAGCTGTAAGAGCACCACAAGAAAATCGATTTTATCTTGTTGGATCCAGTCCCATGATATCGAGCCCTAGTCTTCCAACTCTTCATCCTCAATGACCTGCTTGTACCGCTTGGGATACAAATGAACCGCAATCTTCCGAGAGTCATCGCGTAGCTTCGAGGAAATTGTCACCCCCAATATGCTTTGAGAATAACGCGTGGACTCGCCGGTGCTCACATGCAACGGCAACGAACCGAGAAGACCCTCATCCATCTCGCCTATTGAGAGTGGAAATTCACCATGCCGGAGTTTGTGCCGATATGCTGCGATTGCCAGACGAACCGCATCTGAATACTCTGAAGCCTGGCGACCATGCTTCACTCTGAGCCGTACGACCTTGTATATTCTATCAAGCACCGCATGCTCACTTGCCCCGAGCATGTCACGCTCCAGACTGAACATCTCCCACCCCGATATCACAGGATCACGAAGTGTGTAGCTGATATCATGCTGGAGAATCTGCTCATGTGTATGGATGAGCCGCTGTACAGATGCGTGTAACTCTGCAACAGGAACGCCCGTTGCTGGTCCGAGCGAGTCATTTGAAAGATTCTCCATTTCGCTACGAACGGTCATCGGATTGATCGCCCCGCCACCTACGACGAGCCTGCGAACCGCATCACGAAACTCGAGGGAGCGCACCTCAAACTGAACTTCATATCCCCCGACATTTTTCAATGCTGCAGTCAGCTGAGACAACTGTGAATCAGTAAACTTGCCGCCATGTTCATTCAAAGCCCAATCAATGAACTCGGCCACTTCCTCTTGACTTTGAATCCAACCAAACATAGGGATCTCATCGATAAACCGAGCCCCCCTCATAGCCTTGTCAACCGCCCCAACAAACGTCACAGCATCACCTTTCTCCAACTTGTGTGATGCGTATGACATGTAAAATCTAATCGCAACTTTTTGAATCGCAATCGATCCAATTGAAATCAACCACACGTCACCGGCTTGGGTTTGACTCGGATCCCAATTGCTGTACTGGTCTTGCCCATTTCGAACCATTGCTTCGTGCTCGATCGGTCCAGCCGTACGGTACATGCCCTGCCCATCACTGGACGCTGATACGCTTCATCCAGTTGCAGGAACACTTCTTCCGCCTCTGCTGTTTCCAGCATCGGCATAAGCCTCGCCCATTGAGCCCGATTCGGAGGCAACCATCCCAAATACTCGTTGGAAAAAAGCCCATTCTGAATAGGCCCGTGCTTCCCGTACCAAAGATCCGCAATCACCACCCAGGCCTTGTCTTCCTCGGGCACCGTCGCGAGCCAATCATTAAAACTCTTCGCCGGGTTCCATTCCTGCGTGCCATCGCCCGCCGTCACCCAAGGCGACCAGTTCCCGCCCGTCACCGGCGTCCAGTCCACCTCCAACTCGGCAACCTCCGCCTGAGTCAACGGCGTGGTATACAAAAACTCGTAATACGCCCAACCCGCCACGCTCCCAACAAACAGAACAATCACCGCGAATACAATCAGAATTATCTTCAATGGCTTCTTCATGCCCAATACTACCCCTCTACCTATTTCGGCTCTGGAAACAGCACATAGTCACCGTCGGGTGCTGGTGATTCACTCGC
>JAESUL010000187.1 GCA_016763115.1 Phycisphaerales bacterium
CTTCGCTGTGGGCATCGACCAGCCAGAGCGTGCCCAGCAGCCCCGTTCCCCACCAGGCCAGTTTCCGCACATACGAATACGATCCGCCCCGCCAACCCGAGAGCACCAGCCCGAGTGTCAGCAGCGAGAGCAGGTACGCCGGCAGCACCACATAGGACGGCTCGCCCGTCGAGAGCAACACCGGCACCAGAAACGCAGCAATCAACGAGAGCAACGCCAGCGCAACCCGGTTGGACAACGAACCAAGCAGCACACCCAAGATGGTGACAACCACCATCAACGCGAACGCCGCCGGGGTGTCGATGAGTTCATAGAGCTTCGACGACGCATAAATCGCAGCGTAGATCGTCGCGATCCCCGCCGCCGACGCGCCCGAGGACGCGAGCGCATTAATCTTCCGCCGAAGCACCTCGCCGACCCCAACAAGCGCAAGCCCAAACCCGATCGCTGCCGACACCCTCATCGTTGGAGAAATCTTGGCAATCCATCCGTTATCGACCGCCAGCTTGAAGAAGAGCCCGATGCTGATGATGAAGATGACCACGCCGATGAGCGACATCGCAAAGATCAGCCCGCGTGTCCCGCTGAGCCATGCGGGCTTGTGCATCTCTTTGCGTGGAGGGCTTGGTTTCTGTGGCGAGGGCCGCCTTACTCTGATAGGTTCGCCCCCGGTGAGCCCGCGGGCATCAGCATCCGGATTGGGCTTGGAGAGTACGGATGAGGGTGCCGATCTCGGGATCGGCGTAGTGATTGGCTTGGAGAGTGGGGGCAGCGGCAATGGCGGGGGCTTGGTCGAACTGATCGGGCGTTGATCTGGAGCTTGCTTGTTCTCCAGCAGCTCGATCCTGGTCATGAGTTGGTCAACGCGATCGGTGAGTTGGTCAATCGCCAACTCAAGCCTTGCGTGGTGCGGATCGTTCTGTTCGTGCATGTTGATCTCCGAAGTGCAGTCCTCCAAAGAGCATACACCAAGTGATGGAACGGTGTTCTGAATAGTTCAGGGCACCAGCATTGCCCCAAAAACGAAAAACACCCGGCACCAAACGGTACCGAGCGCTTTCAAAGCGGGTGATCAGATTTGAACTGACGACATTCACGTTGGCAACGTGACGCTCTACCACTGAGCTACACCCGCATATTCACATGGTATCAGCAACGCTGACAGGATGGAAAGATATCCCCCAAACCATGGTTCGTCAATCAATCTCGCCCATCAACCTGCCTGCTTGCTCGCAATATCTGGATTCTGGGGTTTATGGGGCGTCAATCCTCTGGTTCCCCGCCCCGGGCAGTCTTTATGGCCGAAGCCACCTGCTCACGCGTGTACGCACTGGCAATCCAGGGTTGTTCAAGCCCGGGCCCAAAGATCGCAAGCGTTGGGATTCCGGTCCGTCCAAGGTCACTCAATGCCTTCTCTCCCTCCGGGTTCTTGCCCGTCAGGTCAACCTTGATCATCACGGTATCTTCCGCTCGCAACATTGACTTCACGGGCTCCACGCCGAGCACTGTTTTTTCGAGCACCTTACAGTTGATACACCACTCGGCCGTGAAATCCAGAATCACCACAAACCCTTCATCGAGGGCCCGCTGCATCAGGGCGGGCGAATAGTCATTCCATGTGGTCGTCATCAGCACCCCCTCGCCTGCGCTCTGGGCAAGGGCTGCTTTGCGCAACTCGTATTCCTCATGGGCATCGACGGTGAACCGATTCGCGATCAATATCCCTGATGCCGCGATGACCAATGCGATCAGCGTGAATGCAATCCGGTTGATGGGTTTGGGGCTAATCTGGAATGTTCTGAGCATGAGCCAGAGCCCGGCGGAGAGCCCGAACAACGCCGCGATCCAGATGTGCAGCAACTTGGCAAGGTAGGGCTTGCTCGCGATCAGCGCGATCAGTCCAGATCCAATAAAGTACGCCCCGGCGGCGAGCAACAGCAACGCCATCATCTGCTTGACCAGATCGCTTGCGGGCCCGGTCTTGGGGAGTTTGTTGACCAGTTGCGGAAAAATCGCCAGCACAAGATACGGCAGCGCCATCCCAACACCCATCGAGGTGAAGAGCACAATTACGAATGCTGTTCCCTGCGTGATCGCTGCGGGGACCAACGCCCCGGCGACAAAGCCGAAGCAGGGCAATCCAAGTATCGCGGTCATGATCCCAAACAGAAATGATCCCGAGGGAGAGTCTGCTTTCGCATTGACCATGTACGCCTTCTGAGGCAGCTTGATCTCAAAGAGCCCCATGAGCCCGAAACTCATCACCACAATCACGATCCCGATCGAGGTGGTCAACCACCAGATCCCGAAGATCCGTGATGGGTCGGTGAATCCTTGGAGTGTGAGTACCGGGATCGCCAGTGCGGCCCAGAATGCAACCACCCCGAGGGCCATCCAGAATCCGAGCATGATCGCCTTCATCCGGTCCTCGCCGGCGTGCTTGCTCAGCGTCATCACCTTGATCGGGATGACGGGCAACACGCAGGGAGTGAGATTCAGAATGAATCCGCCCGCAGCCCCGAATAGTGCGAGTACCGCGAGCCCGCCGATGCCGCCTGTGGGAATAGCGATCCCAAAGAAACTCCCAGAAGAAGAAGCCGTGGGGGCTGATTCCTTTGTGTCTTCGTCGGAGTGGTCGTCTGCTGGTTCGCCGGCGACAAACGGAGTGCTCAGATCAAACCCGTCGAAGAGAGCCGATGGTGGGCTCTTGAAAGACTCGGATCCAATCTGAATCGTCACGGTCCTTTTATCGAGGCTCGGGGCATCGCAGGTGGTGTCATTGCACGCCTGAAACCCGATCGTGATTTCAACTGTGAGTTCTCCCTCTGGAGCATCATCACTGATCTGCAATGGGACATACGCGATGGCCTTTTCGGAGTAGACCTTGTAATCGACCGGGCCGTTCTCGAACCCAAAGTCCACAGCCACGCTGTGCTCTTCAGGCCATTGGATCTGTCCAGTTGTAAATGCGTCATTCTCAGAAAACTTGATGGTTGTTGGGATGGCGAAGAAATCGCCCATCTCCTCCGGAATGACCGGGTCGTGTGTATGGGAGTGGTATCCCTCGTCATGGTCGAGCACCACCGCGATTGTCAGGTGGTCTCCTGGTGCAGCCGATGTGGTCGATGCTTCAGCGGACACCTCGACATGCGAGACCCCGAACCCCATCTGGGCGAAGGTCGTGGGCACCAGGGTCGCCAGCACAGCAAGTACGGGCAAGATAAACGATCGTCGGAAACTCTGGTTCGTCATCTGGTTCATCAAAACGCAACTCCTTGAATCGTTCAGCAGTCTACGCGGTCCAAACCGCCCCAATCCGTCCAATATTTCATACCCCAAGCAACTGGGCCTGAATCATCAAGATATCGGGATCTACGGACCGATACAGATTCCACGGAATGTACTGTATGGGGCTTGTTGCGCCATCGAGGACCGCGGAGCACTTGGCATGAGCATGCTCGACCAGAATGAAATCGACTCTCTGCTCTCGGCGGTCGAGCCCGTGGAGGAAGAGCAGCACGGCTCGGACGGGCCTCAGATATTCACCCGCTCGCGGGTCGATATCGAGCAGATCGAGGTCCGCCAGTACGATTTCAAACGCCCAGAGCGCGTTTCCAAAGACCAGATGCTCGCGCTCGAATCGCTCCACGAGACCTTCGCACGAAACTTTGGTGCTTCGCTCTCGGGGTTCCTCCGCACCATTGTCGAGGTCCGCGTCGCCGCCTGTGAGCAGATGACCTACGGCGAGTTCGTTTCCGGGCTCCCCAACCCCACCAGCTACAACCTGATCCAGTCCGACGGGCTCGAGGGGCAGATGTGCCTGGAGATCTCGCCTCTGATTATCTACCCGATTATTGATCGGCTCCTCGGCGGGACCAACCAGGATCTCTTCATTCCCCAGCGCCCGATGACCGCCATCGAGCAACGGCTGATATCCAATGTCCTCAAGCGAGGATTGACCGCGCTGTCCGAAGCGTGGGAATCGGTCCTCCCGCTCAAGTTCGAGGTCGTCGCGCACGAATCCAACCCGCAGTTGGTCCAGATCGTCCCGCCCAACGAGGTGGTGATGGTCATCGGGCTCGAGGTGCGGATGTCGTCGCGAGCGGGGACGATGAACCTGTGCATTCCTTATAATGTGATCGAGCCGGTGATGGGTGACTTGTCGAGCCAGAGTTGGTTCGCGGTCAAGCGCACCGATGACGACGCGATGAACACCGATCGTATTGCCCAGAACCTCAACCAAGCCGGCGTCGGGCTCTCTGCGGTCCTCGCCAATACGACCATCACCCTGCGGGATCTATCGGAGATGCAGGTGGGCGACATGCTGGTCACGACCCAGCCGGCGACCGAGCCTGCGGTGATTCTGATCGAAGGCGAACCAAAGTTCCTCGCCCAGATCGGGCAGCACAGCAACAAGCGTGCAGCCCAGATCATCCGCTCGATCTCCAAAGGCGAGCGGGTCGATACGAGTTTCCGCGACTAGGCCCACATCCAAGAATCATGATCGGTGACGGTGTTCCTTTTTTGCCTCCCCCGGGCCTCCGGGGGAGGTGGCTGC
>JAESUL010000188.1 GCA_016763115.1 Phycisphaerales bacterium
AGCAGCTCTGGGAGATCCGCAACAACCGGCGCATCACCGAAGAGCTCGATCCGCTCCCGCCTTATAACGCCTACGGCGATGACTACCACGACAAGCTTTTGGGGATCAACTCGGTGACCGTTCGCACTGCGATTCAGCGCGCCGCCTCGCAGCATGTCGGGCGCAAAACCCGCGGGCACCCCGAGGGCGTGTCTATGAATGCCCTGCTTGTTGGCGGGTTGCAATCGATCCGCACGATGGTGACGACGAGTGATCTCAAGGCTGCGTTCCCGGGGTTGGCCGACGAAGAGAAGACCGCATCGTTCCTCGCGGTGCTCGATGAGCAGATCGCCCGGACAGAGAATAATACACGGACAGCCAGCGCGTACGACCTCCGCCGCACGCTTGATGCGGTGCTCAGCGCGAGCCGCGATTCGATTAATGTGCTCGAAGCGGCGTTGCTGCACGAGTTTGGCAATGGAGCGATGGGCGAACTCGATGACTACACCGCGATTATCTGGCCCGACGAGATCGCACGCTTTTCGCGTTCGACGCGGGGCGAGTTTATTGGTGTTGGAATCCAGATCCAGCTCGACGAGTTGCAGAACATCAAGGTGGTGACCCCCTTGGAAGGCACGCCCGCGCAGCGGTCGGGGATTCGATCCGGGGACATCATCAAGAAGGTCGATGGGCTCAGCGCTGTTGGGCTCGGGCTCGACCAAGCGGTCGAGATCATCACCGGCCCGGCGAATACAAAGGTGACGCTGACCATCGAGCGGAAGAACGAAGAGACCGACGAACTCACCGAGATGGATTTCACGATCGTCCGCAGAAAGATCGATCTTCCATCGGTCAAGGGGTGGTCGAAGTACGGCCCGGGCGATGAGGATTGGGATTACTTTGTTGACCCCAAGGCCGGTATCGGGTATGTGCGTCTGACGGGTTTTTCGTCGGACACCACCAAGGACTTTGACCGCGCGATCGCCAAGATGCAAGAGCAGGAACTCAACGCATTGATCCTTGATCTCCGCTACAACCCGGGCGGGTTGCTCGATCAAGCGGTCTCGATGGCGAGCCGGTTCGTGCCCGGCGGCATGATCGTCAAGACCGTTGATGCGTCGGGTGTCACCCAAGACAGCCAAGATGCACGCTCGGTCAGTGCGAATCGCTCGCTCGCCGACATCCCGGTGATCGTGCTAGTCAATGAAGGTTCGGCATCGGCCAGCGAGATTGTGTCCGGGGCGATTCAGGCCGCGGCTCATCAGGGCAAGATCAAGGCGTTGGTCCTGGGGAATCGTAGCTTTGGCAAGGGCAGCGTGCAGAATGTGTACATGCTTCCTGGCGGGGCCGCCGCGATGAAGGTGACCACGCATTACTACCGCATTGATACGCCACGGATGATCCACAAGGTGCCCGGCGCGACCGAGTGGGGGATCGAGCCGGACCTCAAGGTCGGGATGCTCCCGAGCCAGCAGGCCGAAGCGTTGATGCTCCGGCGTGACGCCGATGTGCTGCCGCTCGACGAGCACGGCAATATCATCGAGGACGCCGAGCGTCCCGATCCGAACTCGTTGATTACCGATGGGACAGATTTGCAGGTCGAGACCGCGTTGGTGCTCCTGCAGACGCAGACCGCCTCGAAGACCGCCTCGAAGATTGGCGAGTCGACCTCGATGAAGGATTGATCGAGAAACCAAGCCTCTTTTTCGCACCTCGCCGATTGGCGGGGTGTTTTTATATGCTGAACGGTACGGGCTCGGGATCGCCTCGCAAGTACAACGGGTGCTTTGGGAACCCGTGCTTGGTGATGGCGAGGCAGTGCGGATCGCAGTGGGGCGAGAGTAGATCCAGGACTTCACTGTGCCGGTCGTTGAGGGCGGCGTGGGTGCCCCAGCCGACGATGACGAGGTCGGCGCGTTTGGCGATTTTGATGATGGCGGCGTCGTTGCCCGGGCCGACGGGGTCGTCGATTTTCTTGAGCCCCTTGGGGTCGGTCGAACGCAAGGCGAAGATATTGGTGACATCCATCGTGCTGAATCCCCAACGAACAGCATACCGGTGGCACCGCGTCAAGGTTGGGTCGAGGACCTCGGCATCAGCGGTGGAGGGATTGAGCAGGCAGAAGCAGATGCGCTCGCCGCCCGAGGCCCACCGCCGACCGAGGGTGTAGCGGTAGATTTCGTCATCGGAGAATGTGGCCCAGCCCTTCATGGTACAGTGTATGGGTGCAATGGCTTCGATCGCGTTGCGTTGGGCACACAAGGAGACAGAAATGAGATTGAGCAGAATACTGATCGTGGTCGGCTGGTTGACGCTGCTTCTTGGGTGCGGGGCGATGGTCCGCGATGCGGATTCGCTCAACTCAGCAAACGCAAAGGGCGGGATGGTCAAGCAGAAGGATGTGGTGTATATCCAGCGCAAGGGCGTAGATAAAAAGCGAACTTCGCTGGATATTTATCACCATGAAGACACCAACCAACTCCGCCCGATCATCGTGTACATCCACGGCGGTGGGTGGGGGATCGGAGACAAGAGCAACGCGATGCGATTCAAGCCCGGCTGGGCGATTCGTAATGGGTGGATACTTGTTTCGATCAACTACCGGCTGTCACCCGATGTGATGCACCCCGAGCATGCGCGTGACGCGGCAGCGGCGGTTGCGTGGGTGTTTGAGCATGCCGAGGAGTTTGGTGGGGATGCGAAACAGATTGCGGTGATGGGGCATTCTGCCGGGGCGCATCTGGCAGCGATTGTGGCGTGTGATGAAACGCTGCTCGGTGAGTACGGGATGACGACGGATCAAGTTGCAGCAGTGGTGCTGCTTGATGGCGCTGGGTACAACCTGCCAGACCGGATGGGGTCATTGCCCGCCAGGGGCGGGGCAACCAGGATGTTCAAGGCGGCGTTCGGCGATGACCCCGAGTTGTGGATTGCAGCTTCGCCAACACTTCAAGCTTTGCCCGGCGACCAACTCGCGCCGCTCTTCGCGATCCACGCAGATGGTCGTAAAATTGCTCAATCACAAACCGTCGGACTGGTCAAGGCATGGGCAGCAACGGGTGCTCGTGCAGAGATTCATCATGCGCCGAATAAAACACACTCCACGCTGAATCGGCGGTTTGGGATTCGCACCGATAAAGAGACTATGCGGGTGGAGGTGTTCCTCGAATCGGTCTTTGATTGATGAATGGACGAGCCGCGACCGTGAGG
>JAESUL010000189.1 GCA_016763115.1 Phycisphaerales bacterium
CCTCCGCCTCACTGCGTTCGGCACCTCCCCCACAAGCGTGGGGGAGGCGGAAAGAGTGTGATTTGTATGGAATACGAGCCGTCAGAGAGGAACTGACCCCGCATCCAAGAATCATGATCGGTGACGGTGTTCCTTTGTGTTTGGTGTGTACAAACCGGATGGTTTGATATACAATGCGCCCGGGCGGAGATCCCGCTTCAGAAAAGAGGGCGCGATGATCAAGGGTGCGATCAATATCAAGAAACTCCTCGCAGCGATGGGGCGTCTTGACGCTTCGGACCTGCATATCAAGGTCGGAATCCCCCCGACCTACCGCATCGGCGGGGTGCTCAAGCCCATCGATGGCGATCCGGTCTCCGAAGAGGAAGCCGACCATTTGCTTGATCCGCTCCTTTCCGAGATCCAGAAGAAACGATTCGACGAGACCGGGGACCTTGATTTCGCGTGGCACCTCGAAGACACCGATGGCGGGGGTGGTGATCGGTTCCGGATCAACCTGCTCCGCTCGGGCAACCACACGCACGCCGCGATCCGAAGGGTAAAAGCGGAGATCCCAAGTTATGCGGATCTGCACCTCCCCGAGGTCTATTCACAGATTGTCCACCGCGAGCGTGAGGGGCTGGTGCTGATTGTCGGCGTGACCGGTTCGGGCAAGTCCTCGACACTGGCAGCCATGGTCAACGAGATCAACGCGATGCGCTCAGAGAACATCATCACGATCGAGGACCCGGTCGAGTACCGGTTCACCGCGAAGAAATCGATTATCTCTCAGCGTGAGATCGGGATCGATGTGAGGGATTTCCACGAAGCCCTCCGCCATGTGGTCCGTCAGGACCCCGATGTGATTTTCATTGGCGAGATGCGTGACCAGGAAACGGTGCTCAGCGCGATCCAGGCGGCTGAGACGGGGCATCTGGTGTTCGCCACTCTGCATACCGCCGACACGATGGGCGCGTTCGGGCGGATGCTCGAGTTCTTCCCACAAGACGAACGGGCGTTCATCCGCAACTCGTTGGCGAGCACACTCAAAGCGATCTGCGCCCAGCGTTTGATCCCCGCCAACGAGGAGACCGTTGGGGTCAAGGTGGTGCCCGCGGTCGAGATCCTGCTGAGCTCGCCGATGGTGCGCGAGTTGATCCGCGACGAGCGTGATTCGGATCTTCCCGCGGTGGTGGGTTCGAGTAGAGCGGAGGGGATGGTCTCGTTCACCAAGTACTTCGCCGAGTTGGTGGACAAGGAATGGATCACGATGAGCACCGCCAAGGAATACGCTCCCAACCGCGACATGCTCGAATCGATCCTCAAGGGCGTTGAGGTCAAGGCTGCCTCGCTGGTCGGGCGGATCAGGGGACAATGAACGCGATTTCAGAATACGGGAAAGCACTTTCATAGCCCTCTGTTTTCGGGTACACTTCTTGCGCCATCACAAGGAGTTGATCGATGAAAAAGGATCTATCTTCACTGTTCATAAAGAGTTGCGTACTGTTTGTTGCTGGGGCTTTTCAGGTCCAGGCCGCCGAGCCCATCGAGATCGGGTTCCTCTGGCACATGCACCAGCCCAAGTATGTGCCCGATCTGGGCCCGTTTGGCGCCGATCCATTTTTTAGTTTCTCGGTTCCTGACATCCATAACCAGCGGCTTGGCCCGTACATCGATTGGCCCAAGCACGCGGTGGACGCCGGGTCATCGCTTGCCAACCTCGGGGCGTTCTTGTTCGACCAAGTCATGGATACCTACCTCCCTGACAACACCGATCCCGACCATCCGATGTTTGTCGTGCTCCACCACGACGGCGACAACTTTGGTGGGGGCTCTGAAGGGTATTACCACCAAAACTTCCAGAACATGGTCAACTGGGTCGCCAACGATCCGGGTTACAATGTGACGACCGTCGATGACTACCTCGATCAGTACCCGCCGGCGATCACTGATGTGATCCACATCGAGGACGGCTCGTGGGCGGGGGCCGATTCGGGTGATCCGGAGTTCAAGAAATGGCTGGGCGGCGATGTTTCCGCCGGGGCGGTTTCGCCCGACATCAACTCGTGGGCCGCGCTGATCTCGGCTCGCAACGCCCTGAGCACCCTCGAGCAGAACAACCCGATCGACCCAACCAATGTGTTTACACTCGATCAACTTATCAACGCCACCGGGGACGCGAGGCATCGCGCATGGCGGTGGATGCTCATTGCACAGGCATCCGATTATTGGTACTGGGACGGCACCGAGGTCTGGGACTCGAACCCGACGCGTGCGGGCAACGCGATTCTTTCGATTGTTGATTCTTCGATCGGTTCATTCTCCGACAGCACCGCCCCGACGATCTTTGTGCCTCAGCGTGAGCCTTACAACCCCGGCGAGGTCGAGTTCGGGGCCGTAGCCCAGCCGAGTGACTTTGAGGTCTGGACACTTGTTGATGATTACACCGCGGTGAGTTCGGTGACGCTGCACTGGCGTGTTGACGCCGACGGCGTGAACCCGCTGGCGTCGATCCAGAACGAGACCTTCGCGGGCGGCGCAGAGGTCGGTGCGTGGCAATCGCAAACGATGAGCAGCGCAACGGTCCCAACACCGAGCGGTGTGCTCGTGGCAACACGCAAAGCCAAACGCTACGGGGCAATGATCGCCGGGCAAACCAGCGTGCTGATTGATTACTATGTCCAGGCGACCGATACTCTTGGCAATGTTTCCAACTCAGATATTTTGCATGTCTGGGTTGGCAACGGGACCGGCGGCGGCTCGACATCGATCGCGGTCTCGCCAGATCCGGTTCAGGCCGGGCAACCCGCAACCGTCTTCTATGAACCTGCCGGTGGGCCGCTCGGTTCCTCGGGTTCGATTTTCTTGCACTACGGCTTCGACGGGTGGGCGAGTGTCCCGCCGGATGTCCAGATGAGTGATACCAATGCCGACGGGACCTTCGAGGCGACTGTCTCGATCCCGAGTTCGGCGGCGGTGTTTGATTTTGTCTTTACCGACGGCAACAACAACTGGGACAACAACAACGGGCTCGATTGGCACTTCACGGTCGAGGGCGGAACAACGACCACGCCGTTCGTGATCGACGGGACACTCGATGCCCAGGCGCAGTTGGTCGGCTCAAACAATGGGATCAATCTCTGGGCGGGATTCGAGGGGGCATTGCTGTACCTCGCGTGCACGCAGGCGGGCAACGGGCACGACCGGTTCCTTGTGCTTGCGCAGAATCCCGGCGCGATGCAGCAGGCGATGTGGGGCAAGAACGGGCAGGTCGCCGCGTGGGATGCGTACATCGGCAACGAGAACGACAATGGGTGGAGCGGGTGGTTCGATGCGATCGGCGCGACGCAACTCGCATCAGGCACCGTGCTCGAAGCGACGATTGATCTCGCCGGGCAGTACGGAACGATCCCCGATTCGGTTTCGCTCGCGGTGTTGAGTTTCAACACCGCCGACGGCGGGACGCTTGAAATCACCAACCAGGTCCCCGTGACCCAGGACGGCGACGGGAATGTTGAGCCGAATGAATACATCGAGATCGAGCTCTGCTCGTTGACCGATACTGGGTGCTGTCCGGCGGATCTGACCGGAGAGGGGATTCTCAATCTCCAAGATGTGTTTTCGTTCCTCGCGCTCTTCAACAACAGTGATGCGGAGGCGGATATCGCTGCACCATTCGGTGTGTTCAATCTTCAAGATGTGTTCGCATACCTCGGGTTGTTCAACGCTGGTTGCCCGTGATGCCGATTAGCCCGCTTGGGCGTGGTCGGATGGATCGATTCCTAACGCTTTCATTTTCTTGTAAAGCGTGGTGCGGTTGATTCCAAGAATCTCGGCGGTCTTCTGGCGGTTCCAGTCATTGGCAACGAGTGAGCGAAGAATGATCTCTCGCTCGGGATCGATGAGGGCATCGCTCAGCGTCATCGGCACCCAAGGGGTGTTCTGCGAGTCAAGACGCAACTGACCACCCGTGCCAAACGGCGTGTCGGAAAACTCGTCGCTCACATGCGTTGGAAGATCGTCAATGCCAATAGTCAGTGCCCGAGTAAGCACGGCTGCACGCTCGATGATGTTGGAAAGCTCACGCACATTGCCCGGATAAGTATACCGGCGCAGCGCATCGATTGCCTCACTCGTAAACCCGGTGAATCGTCGCCCGAGCTCTTCGGATTGCGCATCAAGAAAATGCTCGGCCAACGCTTCAATATCCCCGACCCGCTCACGCAGCGGCGGCATCTCGACCTTCACGACATTGATCCGGTAGTACAAATCCTGGCGGAACTCGCCCGATGCCACGAGCTCTTCGAGCGCCTGATTGCTTGCCAGAATCACTCGGACATCAACCTCGATGGTTTCGTTGGAACCAACAGGTTCAAACCTGCGTTCCTGCAGTACTCGTAGTAGTTTGAGCTGCATGCCCGGCGAGGCGCTGTTGATCTCATCGAGGAACAGTGTCCCCCCATCGGCGGCAAGGAACTTGCCTTGTTTATCCGCGTGTGCGCCGGTGAATGCGCCTTTTACATGCCC
>JAESUL010000190.1 GCA_016763115.1 Phycisphaerales bacterium
CCGCGACCGTAAGGGAGCGGTCTTCTATCCAGCAATCCTCAAATCAACCGCTCCCTCACGGTCGCGGCTCGTTGAAGAGTGGGAGATGGAAGGGCGATGCCTTCGCGGTTGAGGGTGATCGCGGGAGCGGTAATCTCCTCTGATTCATGGATGCCTTTGGCGATGTAGGCGTTTGGGTCGCCCTCGTAGCCAAGCCGATGGAGGGCTTGGTCTTGGGATCGGCGGAGGATCTCCATGTGCCGAAGTCGCTCTTCGCGTTGGTCAACATGACCGTAGAGCATCGTGCAGTTGGTGTTGAGCCCGAGCTCGTGGGCGACGAGGTGGACATCGAGCCATTCGTGCGCGCCGATTTTGGTTTTGAAGGCTTCTTTGTGGACGCGATCATCAAAGACCTCGGCCCCGCCTCCGGGCAATGACCCGAGCCCGGCGTCGATGAGTTTTTTGAGCACCCAGCGGACGCCGGATTTGATGTCATCGCGTTTGTAGACCTTGGCGATGCGAGCAAGGTGGACAAGTTCCACGGCCGTGAATGCTTTGAGATGAATCTCGGGCGCGGTCTCGCGGAGGGCGTTGAGCATGTCGGTGTAGTAGCTGAACGGGAGGTGGGGGTGGAGCCCGCCGACGATGTGCATTTCGGTTGCGCCCGATTCGATGCCCTTGCGGGCTTCGTCCTTGATGTAGTCGATCGAGCGGGTGTACTCGCCGGGCTCGCCGCGTTTGCGGTAGAACTCGCAGAACTTGCACGAGAGTGCGCAGACATTGGAGTAGTTGAGGTGGCGGTTGATGTTGTAGTAGGCGCGGTCGCCGTGCATGCGTCGGCGGACGAGGTCGGCCAGTTCGATGACGGTCCAGAGGTCGGGTGTTTCATAGAGCACCGCGCCGTCATCGAGCGTGAGGCGTTGCCCGTCGAGAACTTTGGCGCGGATGGAATCCAGAGCCGAGTCGGCGTGGGCGGGCGGTGGTTTGGTTGGTTGGAGGGTGGTCATCAGTGGATTTTAGGAGCGGATTGAGGCCAAATCGACGATATTTCACAAAAAATTGAAAACTGGTATTTCTTGGTAGCATGGGCTTCCAGCCCGTGTCTTGGCTTGGCGTAAGGCTCTTAAAAATGAAAGACACGGGCCTGATGCCCACGCTACCAGAGAGGGATTGGTGGCGTATCGTCGCTTTGTGAATGATCGCCGATCAACCAAGCGCCCGTTTATCGCGATGCCCACGGCTCACCTGATGGCGTTGGCACCGCTTGATGTGTGGGCTCGGTTGTTGTTCAACTCGCGGGGCGTGCGCCCGCGGTATTGGTTGCGGCTGGCGTTTGTGCTGTTCACTTCATTTGTCGGGATGGCGTGCTGCGTGCACGAGCGGGTGATTTTGTTTCCGGTGCGGATGGTCAAGTTTCGCAGGCGTGCGGTGTTCGATCATCCAGCGGGGGTTGTGGTGGTGGTTGGGTACTACCGATCGGGGACGACGCATCTGCATAACTTGCTGAGTTGTGATCCGCGTGTGGTGACGCCGCGATGGTTCCAGGTGCTCGGGCCTCAGGGGTTTTGGTTTGGTTGGACACTGATCCGGGTGATGCTGGTGCCGTTCCTCGGGAGTACACGCCCGCAGGACGGGGTGGCGTTTGGGCCCGAGTGGCCGGCGGAAGATGACTTTGCGTTGTGCAACTGGGGGCTGTGCTCGACGCTGCCCGGACGGTTTGTTTTTCCATCGCGGTGGGCCAGGTGGTCGCGGTGGAACACGCTTGTTGATGCAAGTGATCGTGAGCGTAATCGGTGGCGATCATTGACCGCGATGTTCTGCTGGAAAATCACGCGGGGGAGGTCCGATCGCGTTTTGGTCCTCAAAACACCGAGTCATACGGGGCGGATCGCGGAACTCGATCGGTTGTTCGGGGGCAATGTGCGGTTCGTGCACATCGCGCGCGATCCAACCAAAGTGATCGACTCGAATGTCAACATGCACGATCGGCTTGCATCAAATCTGCTCGAGGATGCCCCGCAGACGCAGGTTGTTCGGGACCGGATTGTTGAAGAATATGGGCAACTTGAAATGCGGTGTGCCGAGGAACTTGCCACCATTCCCGAGAACCGCGTCGCGCGGGTTCGGCTGATGGACCTGACGAATGATCCATTGGGGACTTTGCAGAAGGTATATAAAAAGGTCGGGCTGCGGTGGGATGATGATGTCACCGAAGCGGTGGGCGGGTATATCCGTGAGACGGGCGAGTATCGAACGCCGAGTGCCAAACGCACGCGCGATCTGGGAACACCGAGCGAGGATGAACATGCTCTGTGCGCACAACTCCGTGAGTTGCACGGGTTGGACGCCGATGCCGTTTCGCGTGTTGAACTTCCGCACCCCGCACACGAACCCAAGCCGATTTCGTTTCTTCGTGGTGTGGTCTTTGCGATGGTTGCAACAGCGCTCTTTGGGGGTTTGTGGTTGGGGGTCATCGTGCTCTTGCATCTGATGAACTCGCAGGCACACATGAGGATTGATCAGATCATCTGGGGGCTTGGGGCGGTGGTTGGTTTGGTAGCCCAACGGGCGGCACGCAAAGGGTCGGTCAAACTCGGTGTTGTTTGCATCGTGTGTGTGCTGGTCGCGTGGGTGGGGGTGCTGTATTTTTCCTCAGCATTGCATTGGGACCACGGCAGTGGGGGGTGGAACACCGTTATGCACAACTTCAAGGATGTCCGGGGGCGGGCAACCTCGTCGGCAGTGGGGACCTTTGGGGTGCTGGCGATGGTCACCGCTTTTCGGCTTGGATCACGCCAGGGGCCTCGGGCGCCGGGGCGTTGAGAACGCCGTCCTGCCAGTTCGGCAGTAGATGGGCGATTCGGCAGCGAAAGAGGCATTTCAGGGCTGCAATTGGGCTTATTCGGTCAAATACCGGCGATTTGCTTTGGCACACGGGTTGCAAATGTTTGTAGGATAACCGAACATAGACACACGCTTGGGGCAACACAGGCGTGCTTAGAAGAAGGAGCCAAGCTATGGGCAAAATCATCGGAATCGACCTGGGAACCACCAACTCGGTCGTCGCAGTTATGGAAGGCGACGCGCCCAAGGTGCTCATCAACTCTTCGGGCAACCGCACCACGCCATCTGTCGTTGGTTTTACCGACAAGGGCGAGCGCCTTGTCGGGCAGCA
>JAESUL010000191.1 GCA_016763115.1 Phycisphaerales bacterium
CGGCGCGGACGCCGCCGCCCACGAACACCGCTCGATCCTGCTGGTCACCAACGACCAGCCCGCCTTGCTCAACTCCGACGAGATCGTCGATCGCACCCGCGACGATTGGCAACTGGTCCTCAATGTGGATCCCGACACCAATTTGGATGATGAAGAGCAAGAAATTCAAATGACCATCTGGCGGTGCATCGCCCGGTACATACCCGATCACGATACAAACGAACTGTTCTGCGAGGTGGTGCTCGTCGCGGACTGCATCCGCCGAGCCGAGGAACTTGCCCAGATCGGAGCTCAATCGAATCTGCCCAAAGAGAACGAATGGGTCGAGATCAGCATCGTGAGCTCTAACCGAATTCACACGGACTCATTCACCAAGCTCGCCGAGGAACGCAACAACTCCAAAGAGATGGCGGACAAAGACTTAGCCGCTGAGCAAATCCTCTGGTCGCTCCCCTTCGGGACCGACGCCGACGAGCCGGGCACCACTGAATGAACCCGCGGTTTCAATCACAGAGAACACGAAGGAACCAAAAGAAATGCCCAGTTGTGCACAAACACGGAACCTATCGCACACAGAGCCCGAATAGCGGTGTACTTCTCGCACGCATCGCTGCCCCGCTTCTGTCGATGCTGAGAAAACTTTGGGGAGGGGATAAAACTCATTTCAGATGGATTTGCGATTCCGGGTCCACCGAGGTATCGTCCCATCTCTCGCTCGTCGCCCTGTACACCACGAGGCCACGATCGACACGAAGAGGAAAATGCGACATTGACGCAATGATCGCTTCATTTTGAGAACTCATGACGGGCTTGTCTCGTTGCACACACTTATCCATATGGAGTGATCCGGATGTCACCCACCACACACAGAACCGTCAAGACCCTTCTCGCCGTCGCATGCGCTTTCGCAGGAGTCTCCACCGCTCCTGCGCTCGCAGCCCCGGATACCTCCAACGCCCAGAGCGAGCAGACCCGTGATGTCACGGCGATGCTCGATCGTGCAAGCACCATGATCGCCGATGGGAAGCTGATCCAGGGGCGTGCAATGCTCTTGGCTCTCCAAGACTCCCCGATGGGCGCGGCCATGGGCGACGCCGAGGGTCAACGACTGTGGGACCAACTCGCAGGAGTGTCCCGCAAGATCCGCCAGACCAACCGCTACGACATCTTTATCCAGAAGGCCGAGTACGCACTGCTCACCGACAATCTGGTTGAAGCCGACAGGCAGAGCACCGCGGTCAAGACTTCTCCCAAGTCCACCTCCGATCAACTCGCCCGAGCCGACGCGGTGCTTGAACTTGTGCAGATGCGTCGCCACGAGGTTTCCGCGTTGCTCCCCAACGCCTTTGAGAACCTCGCTGCCTCATTCAACTCTTCGCAGTACGCCAAAGCCAAGAGCATTGTCGAGCGCATCGGTCGCATCGGTGCTGATCTGACACCCGAGCAGACCAAGAAGCTCGCTCGGTACCGCCGTCGCCTCAACGCCATTGAAGATTCCGGCTCTTTGGCGATCTCGACCGCGTCGCCCGCGATGGGCATGCTCGCTCCCGAGAGCGGCATGAACTCGCAGTGGCTCATGGAGAACACCGAAAAGCCTCAGGACACCGGACGCACCGGGTCCTACCTCGGCGACCCCGAAGACGAACCCATCGAGATCGAGTTTATCGAGATCAACCCAACCACGGTCGAAGATGCCACCACCGAATCCACCAGTGTTTCCGATGGAGTTCAGCAAGAGACCATGGTCAATGACCATGCCCCCGTTGACCTGATGGACACCGCACGCCAGTTCGAGGCCCAAAGCCTGCTCGGTGAAGCCCACCGCGCCTACGAAGAACGCCGGCTCGGTCTCGCGCTCGACAAGTACACCACCGCACTGGACCGGTTCGGCGCGTACCTCAGCGCAGCGGACCGCCAACTCGCCCAGCAACGCCGATCGGATATCCAGATCGAACTGGGCACCTCGGGCGGGCCCGAAGGCAACCTGCTGCAGGACACCATCGACGGCACCGCGCTCGAACTCCAACGCGCCGAAGCAACCTTCGCCAACCTGATGCAACAATCACGCGATGCGCTGGCATCGGGCGATCCACAGGCTGCAAAGGGATTCACCGCCCAAGCAACCCTCACGATCAAGAACGCACGCAATGCGATGTCCGAATCGCACTACGAGCAACGCCTCTCGGAGATCGACGACCTGGTCAGCACGATCAACTCGGAAGAAGAGGGCATCCGGATCCGCACCGCCGAGGCCGACGAAACCAAACGCCTCGAGCAGACCCGCGAACTCGAAGATTCACGCCGAACCGAGCGTGATTCCAAAATCATCGCCAACATCAATCGCGTCCGCGCACTGCAGCAAGAACTCAAGTACGAAGAAGCACTCGAGGTTGTCGATTCGATCTTGTTCCTTGATCCAGCAAACCCCGTAGGGCTGCTGCTCAAGGACATCATCGAGGACACGATTCTCTACCGTGCATACGCCGAGGCCGACAGCCGAATGCGTGCAGGCCTACTCGGCCAGAACCTCGCCAACAAGCAGGCGATGATTATCCCCGAACGCATCGTCGGGTACCCCGATGACTGGCCGGCGATTACTTTCCGTCGCGGCGATGCCCTCGAGTTCGCCGAGTCGGAAGCAAACCGCTCCGTATTGACCACCATGCAGGACACCCGGATGCCCGTCGAGTTCTCCGACAATGCATTAGAGGATGTCGTTGCGTTCATCGGCTCGACGACCCAACTCGATATTGATGTCGACTGAGAATCCTTGGCCGACATTGGTGTCGATCCGGATTCACCCATCGACCTCAAACTCAAGAATGTCACCGTAGCGACCCTGCTCGACCGCGTGCTCGCCAAGGTCTCCGATCCGGATTCTCCCGCGGGCTGGGCGATCGAGGACGGCATCCTTATCATCTCGTCCAACGAGGTGCTCAATCTCAATACGGTGCTGGAAATCTACGACATCCGCGACCTGATCTTCGAGGTCCCGACCTTTGATAACGCTCCGCAGTTCAATCTCCAAAGCGCGATCCAACAAGGCAGCGGCGGCGGCGGCGGTGGC
>JAESUL010000192.1 GCA_016763115.1 Phycisphaerales bacterium
CGCCCCGGGCACGCTGATTATTCTGGTGACCTCCAGCGAGGATCGCTTGCTGCCCACGATCCGCTCGCGGTGCCAGCGGGTCGGGTTTCATCCGCTTGATGATGACGCGATGCGCCGATGGATCAGCAGCGCCGGGATCGAGGCAGACCCCGCGGACCATCCATGGCTCATGCGGTACGCCGACGGGTCACCGGGACGATTCACGCGGGCGTTCGAGGGCGGATTTGCGCGTTGGAACAAGCAGATTGATCCGCTGTGCGAGCAGTGCGATCGTGGAGTTCATCCGATCGGGCTCGGCACGCTGATGAGCGAGCTGGTCGATTCATGGGCGCAAGATTGGGTCAAGCAGGGCGAGAAGATCCGCGAGAACCGCTCCAAAGACGCGGCCAATCGCGCCGGGGCAAGGCTGATGTTCGCGGTGATCGCCGAGCGCTACCGCGCCGGGCTTGCGAATCCAAAGACCGTGGAGCAATCGCTCCGCGCGATCGACGCGGTCGAGCGCGCAAAGAACGAACTGGATACCAATGTGCAGATGCGGTTCGTGATGGACCACCTCGCGGCCGGGCTCAGCGGGCACCAAGCAATACCGGTCTGATCCGATCTCAACGAACCAATATAAAAATCGTTTAGGCCTGGATACTCAGCGTTGGACGCTCTGATCCCGCGGGATTGATCGCAGAGGGCTGGGCGTGCTGCTGGGCTTTCTCGTTGACGAGTTGCACCATGAGCAATGCCCATGTTTCGCGTTCGTATTCGAGCAATGAGATCAGCTTGGCGAGCCCAGTTTGGTCGCGTTCGTTGCCGCACCGGATGAGTTCGGTGTACATAAATGCGTAGAGTTCGCTGACCCGCTGGGCGATCTCTGGAGCGTGCTCGGGCTTGATCGTGTTGGGCAGTTCGAGCACAATATCTCGGCATTGCGAGAACCCAAGATACACCTGCTCGTGGTCGCCCTGCTCGAGCCCGGTCTGGGCCTGGTAGGCAAAGCGGATGGCCCCGTCGAGGAGCATGAGCCTCAGTTCCTCGGGTGATGCGGACATCACCTTGGATTGCAGGTACGCGTTGATTGGTGCTTGGTCATTCATTGCGATTGCTATCGGTCTTTGCGAGGGGTGGATTCAGTGATCTGGACGAAAAGGGAGTTTTATCCGAGTGCCGAGATCTGGGACAAGGCCCCGCTCTGGTTCTGCGAGGCTGCGATGGCCTTCTCCATGGCGAGGAACTGGCGTTGGAGGACTTGACGCTGGGAGTTGAGCCGAATCTGGAGCTGCTCGATGCGATCTTCTTGGGATTTGATCTGTGCACCGATGGCGGTGTTGCGGTTCTGGAGGATGCCGCTGATGCTGTTGACATACCGATCGACAAACTCCTCGATCCGCACCATCGCGCCGACTTCCGCAAGGGTGATTTCGTCAATGGTGTTCTCGTCGCCGTCGTCGTTTTCTGTCAGGGTCCGGGTGGTGAAGAGCGCCTCGACCGCGGCGGGGTCTTGGTTGTAGGCATCGCGGAACTTGTCCTTGTCAAACTCGATCTTCCCGCCCGATTCAACGGTGATCCCGACCTGGACAAGCCGATCGAATGCAGTCGTGAACCCGTCGTTGGGCTGGCGCAATGCGCTGAAGAGCCCGTTGCGGAGTTGGTTGACGGTGCCGTCGCCGAGCAGCGTGCCTCGGACCTCGGTTTCTGCATCAAAGCGTGTCTGGAAATCGATGTTCGAGATCGCATCGTTGAATGCGGAGACAAACTCTTCGATCTTGGATTCGATCGTTTCGGTGTCGTTGGAGATTGATAAGGTCACCGGGTCGTCACTGGTGGACTTGATATCGATCGTGGTGCCCTGGATGACATTGTCGAACTGGTTTGTTGAGCTGCTCAGCAGCACGCCGAGGGCGGGGTCGGTTGAGCCAAAGAAGATCTGGGCATCGTTGCCGCGGTCGAGCGAGGAGAGCCCGAGATCAAACCCGTTGGTGTCGATGACGAATCGTCCGCTCGAGCCCGATTCGGTGCTCGCGACATTGAGCCGGAAGGGTGCACTGCCGATCCCGGTGTTGACCACCGAGAGCGAGACGCCCGCCTGGGATTCATTGACCGCGGTGACAATGTCGTTGAGCGTTGCGCCGGGCTCAAAGGTCACGGTGGTCTCGAAGGACCCGTCAATAAAGTTTTCGGCGCCGGTGCCCGTTGCGGTGCCGGCGATACGGAGCTTGGAAGCGACCGAGCCATCGGTATCGGCGATCTCGATGGCGCCGCCGCCGGGGGTGCCGGTTTCTTCGATGATGATGCCGTCGCCGGTGTCGTTGATCCGTGCATTGATCGCGAGGGTGTCGGCACCGCTGTTGATGGCGTCGATGATGTCGCCGAGTGTTTGGTCGTTGCCAGTGATATTAATGCTGACGCGGACACCATTGGAATCGACAATGTCAAACTTCCCGATGCCGATCCCCGAGCCGTTGTTGAGCTCATCGAGCCGCGATGCCCGCCCGAGGTAGGCAAGCTGCAGATTGGTGCCCTCAGCGACCCCCGAAGCGAACGAACCATCGATCCCCAGTGCGGTCGCGGTGTCGTTGCCGGCGATGGTGAAGGTGGTCACGCCGCTGGTGTTGTCGGTGATCTGGATGCCATTCCCAGCGTCGTTGAGCGTCGCGGTGAGCTTGCCACTGGGGTCCTGATTAATCGTATTGATGATGTCGTTGAAATCATTGGCGCCGGAGATGTCGATCAGGGTGACCGCGCCATCGCGGGTGGTGAAGCTCAGATCGCTCGTTGCACCGTTGAGCCCGTTGCCGCCGTTGAGGCTTGATACCAGGGTCGAGTTGATCCCCGCAAAGATCCGCTGCCCGCTCTGGGAGCCGGTGAACGAGCCGAGCAGCCCCAGATCGCTGGCGGTGGTGAAGGTGGTCCCGCCGAGCGAGATTTCCGTGATGTCGATCGTTCGTCCGCCCGTGGTGTCCACGATGTCGATCGCCCCGGTCGAAGCATTGATCGACGCGGTGACATCAGCAAACCCCGCATCGCTCAGCGCGGTGTTGATCCGCTCGATCACGCCCGAAGCGGTCGAGACCACGCCGGAGGTGGTCTCGAAGCCTCCTTCGCCGTCGTCTGTTTGGATCTCGCCGATCCGCACGCCCACGGTCGTGCCGCCGACAACGATATTGAAGTCGGCCACACCGATACCAACGGTGTCTCGTGTAGAAACGCCTCGTCCGTCGTTGAAGCTTGAAAGTGCGGTGTTGGTGCCCAGCCCGTACACCGCGGTGCCGGTGAGGTCGGTCGATGCGCCGCTGTAGGTGCTGAGCCCGAGTGAGCCAAGGACTGAATATCCTGCGCCGTTTTGCAGCGAGGTCACGCCTTCGATTACGATGCGGTCGTTTTCAACAAAGGCGTTGACGCCTGCGACATTGGAGTTAATCTCGTTGAGCAGTTCATCAACGGTGCCTACGCGAGAGAGGTCAACCTCGGTGCCGTTGACAAGGATCTTGCCGCGGCTGACGCCGTCGCCGTTGTTAAAGTCTGCCAGTGCCGTTTGGCGATCGAGCCGGGCTTCGGAGCCCTCGAAGGTCAGCGAGCTGAGCCCGATGGCCGAGTTGTCTGCATCAGAAAACCCGCGCGAGAGCAGCTGCTGGGTCGAGACCAACCGATCGACAATGAAGTTGTATGACCCGGAGAGCGCGCCGATCCCGGCGGTCGCGGTGAGGACATCTTCGTTGGAACTGATCGAGCTCTTGCCCTTGAAGATGTTTTCGACGCGGAAGGAGGCCGCTGCGGATTTGAGGGTGTTGAGCCGAGAGTTGACATCAAGGAACGCCGCCTGCTGGGTCTGCAGCTGGATGATCCGTTGTTGAGCGAGGATCTGTGGGCGTGCTTGCAGCGAGAGGAGCTGCTCGATAAGTGAGCCGGTGTCGATACCGCTGAAGAGCCCGATGCCTGAGGTGATTCCGCCCATGGTTGTTCTCCTGCGGGACATGGGGCATAGGTGCCTTTTTCCCGGTTGATCCGCTCTGTATATCGGCGTCTTTGGTGCCTGCACTCGACCGTAGTAGGAAGAGAGGGGGGTTGTGAAGTGTCGTCCGTGGGTGGGATCGGCCCGATGGTGCGCGGACTTGCGAATGATCCGCGCCCGGGCGCAAATATGGCCGATAATGGTGGAATCATGAGGTTTGGGAAACCAGCACCGTCTTTTTGCTGTATTGAGGGCAACAATACCGCGATACTGGTCTTTCCCACGGAGCACGCAGCAGATGAGCACCCCGATCGAGAATCAAGTCGCTATGGCATC
>JAESUL010000193.1 GCA_016763115.1 Phycisphaerales bacterium
CAGTTCGGTGATGAGCCGATCGGTGAATGCTGCCTGGCGGTCTTGGCGATCGACAATGGAGTAAAAATCACAATAATGGCATTTGTGGAAGCAGAACGGGATGTGGATATAGAGCGATTTCGGCGGGGTTGTGTTCGGGTGATCCTGCCCGGAATTGGATTTGAACGCAAACACTTCGCGCGAAGAGGCGATTGAGCGTTGCCTGAGAAGTGAAATGGCGGTATCGTCCTTCATGTGTGGCTGGTCTCCTGGTGCGGTTGCCGGGGGGGGTTCGGGCCAATACGCGAAAGGATTGTATTCGTGCAAGTTGCCCTCGTACGCGTCGCCCCAAATGGTCAGGTTCAGCGGGTTCCCATCTCGCGTTCGAGCACCTTCATCGGGCGCAATGATGATTGTCATATCCGGATTCGTTCCGCCGGGATGTCTCGTAAGCACTGCGAGATACTTCTCGAAGGCGGCGAGTTGGTCATCTGCGATCTCGGATCGAGCAACGGCACCTACATCAACCAAGAACGGATCGAATCCCAGCCGGTCTCGGCGGGCGATCTGGTCTCCGTTGGCGGGCTGGTCTTCTTGGTCGAGGTCAATGGGCAGCCCGAGGATATCGACGCGGCTCTGCTGTTCGAGGACGGGCTTCCCGAGGTTGCCGCTGCCCAGCAGAATGCTCCGCAACCCGCCCCATCGATGGTCCCCGCGGGCAAGGGGAATGACGATTCGAGCATGATGGACTTTGAGTTCGATCTCGATGATGAGGATGATGACCAGCCGCCGCTGTGAGTCGCTTGCTCAGTCGAAAGAGTGATGAATGAAAAAACACCTCCGCATTGGAGGTGTTTTCGTATTCATATCAGTTGAAGGCGTTATTTCTTTGCTTGCCCGGCGTTGTCTGTGGGCGCGGGCTTGGCGTTGGGCACGCGGATATTGGTGCCGCACTCTTTGCAACGGACGGTTTTTCCGCGTGCGATTTCTGGAACCGCCAGCACTTTTCGGCAAGTAAGATTTGGGCACATAATGCGGACCATTTTATCAGCCATGGGTAGTTCCTCCGAACAGAGGTTCTATCGGCGTTCTGCGGGCGGGGGGCGACTGTTGTGGGCCCAATCGCACAAGGGCCAGGCGTCATGATCGGAACATTCGGATTCGATGACCATCAGCGGAGCAGAAGGACTATCCTTTGGGTGCCGATAAATCTCAGATCCACCAATACAACCCAAATCCGGGGAGTTCACATGGTTCACCAGAGTGTTGATTCACAAGCAAGTGCGGTCGTTGGGCTCCAGTGGGGCGACGAGGGCAAGGGCAAACTTGTTGATCTGTTGGCGTCCGAGTTCGACGCGGTGGTCCGGTACAACGGCGGCGCCAATGCCGGGCATTCCGTCGTCGTTGGAGGCGAACGCTACTCGTTGCACCTGGTGCCCTCGGGGATTCTCTCGCCCGGTGTCAAAGCAATCATCGGCAACGGCGTCGTGATCGACCCAGAGCGATTGCTCGAAGAACTCAAAACCCTCCAAGACCGAGGCGTGGATACCTCGGGCATGGTGATCTCAGATCGTGCCCATGTCGTGATGCCGTATCACAAGGCCGAGGACGCGCTGCGTGAAGAACTGCTCACCGCGCCCGTTGACGGGGGCTCGGTGCAGACCAAGCAGGTCGTGTCGGCGATCGGGACCACCCGCAGGGGGATCGGCCCGGCGTACGCCGACAAGGTCCAGCGGGCGACCGCGATCAGGATCGGTGATTTGCTGAATCCCGAGATCCTTGCAAGCAAGCTCGAGATGATCTGCGCCATGAAAAACACGGTGTTTGCTGCCCTGCACCCCTCAGAGCCCGAGGTGTTTGATGCCGCCCAACTCACCGAAGAAATGGTCGCGATAGGCAAACGGCTTGAGCCGATGATCCAAGACACCGCGTACCTGCTCGATGATCTGCGGCGCGCGGGCAAGTCGATCTTGTTCGAGGGTGCCAACGCAACCATGCTCGATGTCGATCACGGGACTTTCCCGTATGTGACGAGTTCCAATGCCTCGGCCCTGGGGATCGGCCCGGGCAGCGGGGTGCCGCCTCAGGCGGTGACGCAGATCATCGGCGTGGTCAAGGCGTACTGCACCCGCGTGGGCGGGGGCCCGATGCCGACGGAACTCTTTGATGCGATCGGTGAGGATATCCGTCGGCGCGGCCGCGAGTTCGGGACCACCACCGGTCGCCCTCGCCGGGTGGGATGGCTGGACCTCGTCGCACTCAAATACGCAGCGATGATTTCCGGGGCAACCGAGTTGTGCATCACCCTGCTCGATGTGCTGTCCGGCGAGCCTGAACTGAAGTTGGCGGTTGCCTACGACATGCCCAGTGGGCGTACGGACCGGTTTATTGCTGACGGGATTTTGCTGGATGATGCCGTCCCGGTGTATGAAACCATGGTCGGGTTTTCCGAAGATATTACTGCGGTGAGGTCATTTGACGAACTCCCACCCAGTGCTCGGGCGTATATCGAGCGGATCGAGTCCTTTGTTGGCGTGCCCGTCGGGACCGTTTCGGTCGGGCCGGATCGTGAGCAGACCATCCGGCGGTAAACACGAAAATGAGCGGGGAACAGTGCATGGCGGTGAGTGAAGTAGATCAAGCAAACCAGATCGCGATCGAACGGATACGCAAGAAGTTTCCCCAAGCCGATCCTGCGAGGTTTCTCGAAGGTGTGGACGCTGCGAAGATCCCGCAGCACATCGCGATCATCATGGACGGCAACGGACGCTGGGCCGAGCAACGCGGGTTCGCGCGGGTGGTCGGGCACCGAAACGGGATGGGCGCGGTGCGTGACGCGATCGAAACCTGCGCCAAGATCGGCGTAGAAATCCTGACGCTGTACTCGTTTAGTTCGGAAAACTGGTCACGCCCGAGCGATGAAATCCAGGCTTTGATGCAGATGTGCGTGATGTATTGCTCGGGTGAGCAAGAAGCACTGGCCGAGAACAATGTCCGGGTCCGGGTGCTCGGTCGGCGTGAGGGGTTGCCGGGCGATGTGATCGAAGCGCTCACGCTGCTCGAAGAAACCACCAAGGATTGCACCGGGTTGACGCTGTGCCTAGCGATCAACTATGGATCGCGTGATGAGATCGTTGACGCGGTGCGGTCGATTGCTAAGCGGGCGGTCGCCGGGGAGATTGATCCCGCAGCGATTGACGCCGAGATGGTTTCGCAATCCCTGTACACCGCCGGGCTTACTGACCCGGAACTGCTGATCCGGACGGGGGGCGATTTCCGGGTGAGCAACTACTTGCTCTGGCAGATCAGTTATTCTGAGATCATCGTGCTCGACGAGTACTGGCCCGACTTTGATGCACAGGCGATGTGCGATGCGGTGCGGGTCTTTGCCTCGCGTTCACGAAGGTTCGGCGGGCTGGACCGCAAGGTTGCCGACATCCAATGAGCAATGGCGTCCTTGGCGTGCTACCCTCTGGGCGTGCTCAAACACCGACTCACCCTTGGCCCGATCCTGATCATTGCGATCACCTTCTTTGCGTATCTTGATGATTTTCTCGATCGGCTCGCCACGCCAGCGTGGATTCCCTACTCACAAGACACACTCCCCCCCGGACTCGTC
>JAESUL010000194.1 GCA_016763115.1 Phycisphaerales bacterium
CGCTTCGGCGATCAACGCCATCGTGCTCACCGGCAACGACCGTGAACGCTACGAACAGTACCGTTCGATGCTCGAAGCCAAGGGCTTCCATGTACTCCCTCCATCAGACAACGGGTTCGACGGCATCGCCGCTGCGATCGCCGACACCCCTTCGATTGACATCATCATCACCGCGATGGACTATGACGACACGCTCTTGACCATCGAACTGGCCCGCAACGAGCCCAAACTCGCGGTTTCTCCCGTGTTCGCACTGCTCGCCCCCGAAGAGGTCGAGCCTTTGCGTCGTCAGTACCGTCGTGACCAGACGATTTCGATTCGCCGTGATGCGATCAGCTCCGATGCGTTCAATACTTCGGTCGATGATCTATTGATGGCGGCTTCGGGTGGGGTGATCTCTGCTGAGGAGGCCGAGGCCTACGCATCGCGTGCAATCAGTGTGCTGCGTGATCTCGCGGTGTCCAATAACAGCGTGCTCAGTGTCACCGATGCCGCGACGATGCTTATTGATGTGCTCGAGCATGTCGAGGGGCTGACGATGCTCGATGTCGCCGAGATCCTCTCTTACATCCCCCAGGCCCGTGCCCAGGGTGCGATCATGGATCGTGCCCTCAAGCTCGACGGCATCGACCAGCAAGAAATGCTCACGATCGTCGCCGATTCGGGCAAACGCTTTGGCAACTCGCTCGATCGCCGACAGGTCCGTCGGCTTATCGAGATGGCCCAATCCTCTGACGAGGCACTGGCAACCGTTGCGGTGGGGACCATGGGCGCGTTGGATGTCCAGAACACCGATCTGGTGCCTCTGATCCTCAACCACGGCTCGGGCGATGGTGCCGACCTAGTCACCAGTAAGTAAGGCAGGGGCAGAACGACAACCGAGATGGCATACGCAAGAGAGGGGCACACACCCCTCTCTTTTTTTGCGCGTCCGAGAACCGTGGATTGGTTCACCGTGTTCTGGGGAGAAGCACCCGGTTGGGCCGCACAATCCCTATGCCCGCCTCAACCGGTCGAGGAGGACCGTGCCAGAGCGGATTGGGGGGTAATCACTTCATCAAATGGGTTGGCAGTCCGATGCATTGTTTGTGACGCTTGGGTTTGACCGGGTGCGGTGTGTTGCCGCTCCAGTTTGAACGGGAATCTCGGCGTCTGGTAGAGCCTCGGGAGGAAGGGCTCTGCGGACAGTGGGATGACCGGCACAGAGCCGGACCCGGCAAAGAGCGTGTGCTCAGTGTCGCAATGAACCAGTAAGGAGTGCAAACATGCATGCGAGTCGTAAAGTAATGGCCAAGGGATTCACCCTTGTCGAAATTTTGATTGTCGTCGTGATCCTCGGGATCCTCGCCGCGATCGTTGTTCCCCAGTTCACCAATGCGGCCAACGAAGCCCGTGTCGGAAATGTGAATACCCAGGTCTCCACCATCGAGTCCCAGCTCGAGCTCTTCGCAGCTCGCAACAACGGCACATACCCAGACCTTGCCACCACCGGCTGGGGGACGGTTGGCGGTTCCGCGGGCACGATGGTCGCCGACAACTACCTCAAGGAAGTTCCGATCAATCCGTTCACACAATCCTCGACTATTGTGGCGAACACCACTTTCACGAGCAGCCTGAGCGTCTTCACCATCGCCAACAGCACCGATGGATGGGCCTACAACCGGACCACCGGCAACATCGTCGCCATCCAACCATAATACCGGGGCATCTTGCCTTGACCAATACACAGCCGGCTCCGGAAACGGGGTTGGCCGTCTTTCTGAACAGGGAGAGTAGTGATGAGACGACTACCAAGAAAACCAAACGCATTCACGCTTGTGGAAATCCTCATCGTGGTCGTGATTCTCGGGATTCTTGCATCGCTTGTGGTTGCCAACATGATGTCATCGGTGACCGATGCACAGGTCGCCACCACCCGCAATGAGCTGGGAAAAATCGAGAGCGCCATTGATATATTCATCGCAAGCAACGCGAACACGATCCCCGCAGTGACCGCCGGCGACGGCACCTGGGGCCCGATCGCGGGCAACCGTGATTACCTCAAGGAAGCACCGAGCAACCCCTATGTCGGTGCGAGCAACTCACGGGTAATCATTATCGGCACCGGACCCGATACAGAGTACCAGACAGCCCACGGGTGGATCTTCGATGATTCCACGGGTGAAGTCTGGGCGGGCGGGTTTGACGCCTCCGGGTCGCCATTTCCCAAGCCGTAGCAATCCATAGCTCGATGACCGAGGTGCCTTCATGAATATGTCAAAGCCAATCCAGTGCCGCTCCGCATTATCACGACGCAACGGGTACACCCTTGTCGAGATGCTCGTGCTGATTACAATTATGGGCATCGCCGGCGCGATGGTGATCCCCGCGATGGGGCAGACGGGGGTACTGCGCATCCAGGCGGCGGTCCGTTCGGTTGTTGCCGACATCACCTTTGCGCAGATGGACGCTCTGGCGTATCAAGAATCACGGGCCGTGGTCTTTGATGTGGATGTCAACAGCTACACGCTCGTCCAGGTGATCGACGGCGTGGTCGATATTGACGCCAACGCGCTCTACAACTCCAAGGGTCTCAATGAGCGGTACACGGTTGATTTCAACCAGGAACGCTACGGCGGATCTACGCTCCAAAATGTCAATCTCAACGGCGGGAGCATGATCATCTTTGATGAACTCGGCGGACCCGTCGCTTCAGCGGGGTCGTCGGAACTCAGCGATGGTGGATCGGTCGAGATCACGGGGCAGTTCAGTACCTTCCGGATCAACATCGCCGCCTTTACCGGGCGTGTGACGGTGACTCGTCTCGATTGAACGGGTTGTACGCACCGATTGTGCGCAGTGAATGCTCTTGATCCTCACCGCTGCATCGGGCTTGCCGATGCTTTGGTAGGGAGATCATCACCATGGCACGCAAAGCAAACAAGTTCTTGAAACGATCGACAGCCTTCGTGCTCGGCGCGATGATGCTTGCCGGCGTGCTCATATGGGCCAAGCTCCGCCTGGTCATCGATATCCCCCGCAGCGCATACGCCGAGCCGGACGAATCGCTCAGCAGCGGGGACCCTCTCAAGAGCGATACCGATGCTGATCTTGAGCATGAACCAGCGGACCCTCTCCGCCCCAATCCTTCAGATTGAACTCGCCGACCAAATTTTCACAGCGGGACGAGAGTTTTGTTATCGGGCGTGACAGTTCCGTTTGCGCCGGGGAGTCGTTGCAGAATCAGTATGGATGCCCCAAAGTCGCGTGCCGTCATTGTCGATGAATTCGAAGTCATAGTCCCTAGATTGCCGGGCTTGACATGGTCGGGGGGGAGTTTCCCATGACCATCCAAGAGATGCCAGGATCGCAATGCCAAGGAATACCCCAATGACTAACAACTCTGCTGCTTCGTTCACCAACTCGCTCAACCAACGCGTCTGCCGCACATGGCTTCTGCCCACAGCAGCACTCGCGCTTCTGGCGGGCACGAGTGGCGCACTGGCGCAAGACGGTTCCGGGTTTGGGCTCAACGACGCCCTCACCGAGCAGGCACTCCAAGGATCAGGTTTTGATGAACTCACCGCCGAGCCGCAGAACGCAGACCCGGTGGACCTGAGCGATCTCGAAGGCGCGGTCGAAGTCAACGAGTACGATCTTGTTGACCTCCATGTCAACAACGAGGACCTCGGCAATATCCTCCAACTCCTCTCGATCCAGTCACAACGCAACATCATCAGTTCCAAGGATGTCTCGGCAACCATCACCGCCGACCTCTACGGCGTGACCTTCTACGAAGCACTCGATTCCATTCTCAATGTCAACGGGTTCGGGTACATCGAGAAGGGCAACTTCATCTATGTCTACACCCGCGAGCAGATTGAAGAGATCGTTCGCGCAAGCCGCACGCGGGTGACACGGATCGTGGACCTTGATTACCTCAACTCCAACGACGCCGCCGAGTTCGCTCGTCAGCTTTTGTCCGAGGGTGGAGCAATCACCACCACCGCGGTGACCGAGACCTTCTCCATCGCCGATGGCATGCCATCGGGCGGCGACAACTACGCCAACTCGGCCACCATCGTCGTCAACGACTACGAAGAGAACGCCGACGCGATCGTCGATCTGCTCTCCCAACTCGATACCAAGCCCGCCCAGGTGCTCGTTGAAGCGACCATCCTTCAGACAAGCCTCACCGAGGCAAACGCCTTTGGTGTTGACTTTGCACTCATCAAAAACCTCAACTTCTCAGACTTTGTCGGCGCCGGTGGCCCGCTCAATGTCATCAACTCACTCATCGGCGGCTCGGGCCAAACCGTAGACGGCACCGATGTTGATGTCACCGGATCCAACGGCTCGGGTGCCAGCTCCACCGCGGGCAACACCGCGACGGGCCCGGCGACCTTCAAGGCCGGCATCGTCAACGGCGATGTCGCCGTCTTC
>JAESUL010000195.1 GCA_016763115.1 Phycisphaerales bacterium
ATCCGCCCGGCGCTAATGACGATCTCGATCGGTTGGTCAATAAACGACTCAACCGCGTGCGTGAGTTTGGTCCGAGCATCGGCGGACTGCTCGCTCGTCCCGCCCATCACCGCCATGCGCAGATCCGCCACGCCCTCATCGCCCCATTCCCATGACGCGGTCAGCGTCTTGATCAACCGGTACGAAGCAACCACCGCCGTCTCGTCGGCCCCGGTCAAAATAGTCACGCGATCAACCTCGCCCCGCTCGAGCAGTTCGGGCTCGCCGGATTCATCAACCCGCACAATCACCCGGTCCGCAAGGTACGCCGCCTTCTCGAGCGCGTGGGCGATCGACACCGCCAGACGCGTTTCGACGGGGCGATCACCCGTGATCAGATCCACCGCAGTCGATCCAGCAGCAGCACGAACCAACGCGACCGTCTCGCCCGTTTCACGCGCCACAGCGCACGCATACTGACGAACCCAAAGCGTCGCCCGCACAGGCAGATGCCCGAGCAGCACCACCTCGACCGCCGGGCGCCGGTTTGTATCAATCGTTGCTTCGTCGAACTCTTCTGTGGATTCTTCACAGTAATCATCGCGAGGCACTATCCGCCCGATGACCTGCACCGCTGGTGCGGGCATAGGCGCGGGCTCGTCAACCTCGATTATTTCATCGGCCTGCTCATCGGTTGAGTGCGGACGCGACTCGGCGTGGGCTTCGTACGATTCTCTTGGCTCGATCGTCACCCTTTCAGGCGGGCAGGGGAGATCAATGTACGATTCATCCTCGAAGACATCGTCCTCAACCACAACACCGACATGGGTCCTGCCCTGGTCATTCTCTTCGTGCTCTTCGTGCCGATGCGGCGCAAGCGAGCTGTCGCCAAGAAAAAGATCCGCCAAAGCGTCGTACTCTTCGGGCTCGATCGGTGCAAGCCTCAGGCTGTGCTCGTTGGGTGTGCGTTGATCCGTCATCGTGAGCCTCCGCTCGGTATGCTGGGCATCTCCGATGCCCGACCGTTATTCTACTGCGCCTCAACACGGACCGCATTATTCATGCTGCCCACGCCGTTCTCGACGAGTGTCTTATTATAGGGGTCCAGGCCCCACTGCCCATCGAGCACGATCTTGTATTCGTAGGTCCCTCCAGCCAGCTTAAGGTGCAACTCGAAAATACCGAGTTCTTCGTTCCTTTTCATCGCCGTCCGCGTCGGGTTCCACTTGTTAAAGCTCCCCACGACCTCCACACGCTGGGCAATCGACAGAGGCAGGACAAACAACACCCCCCCCGTCACCGCACGCACACCAAAGAGATGCCTCACCTTCTCCAGTGCCGGGCTGCTCGTCGGCTCGACCACGCGATCGTCTACCAACTCGACCACCACCGGGCGGTGAGGCATCATTGATCTTTTCAGATGCCCCGTGCGCTCAGCAACCACTGCCCCGCCGCCGACAGACGCCGGGACCAACGCCGACTCGCTGCTGACCGGCGCACGCGTGTGCATCGCCTTGGCACGCATGGCCATCTCTTCAGACCGCGAAACGACCGTCCCATCAGGCTTTTCGCGTGGACCGGCGAGCACAATTGGTCGAACCCGAGGGGCATCGCCCATCGACCCCGCCTTGTCACCAGGCTCGGGACGGTCAACATTCGCATGCTCGATCAGCCATTCGCACAGCGATCGGTAATCCTCCGCGCCCACCGAATCCGGCGCGTACTCCTCGATCCCCATCCCGAACGAAGCCGCCTCTTTGAGCGCATGATCGTAATGGATCACCACCGGGATCATCCCCGCCCCGAACCGATCACGCAGATCGTCGAGCAGGTCCCGCGCCAATGGCTGTTCCTGGTTGTGCATCGTTGCCAGAAGCCGAGGCTGAATCCGCATCCCAAGCCGACGGGCGATTGACCGCGCGGTCTGCACCTGCTTGCCCGCACCACGCAACGAGAAAAAACTCGTCTCGACCGGGATCAACACCTCACGCCCCGCAGCGATCGCGTTGTACGACAAAAGCCCGATCGAAGGCGGACAATCAATTATGCACACATCGTACCGACGCTCGACCGCTGTCCCGTCCTCCCCGGTCCCCTCGACGCGGGTGAGCCGATCGAGTACGCTCCGCAGCCGAAGCTCTTTTTCGGGCTGATCGGCCAACCCGCCATGGGCTGCTTCGAGCCCGGCGAGCTTCATTCTCGATGGCAGCAAATCAAGGTTCCGCCCCGCACGCCACAGCAACCGGTCCCGGTTGAGCACCTGGTCCACCGGTGCCCGCATCGCATCAGAAATATCCAGATCGAGCCGATCCTCAGGAATCCCGAGCCCCGCAGCACAGTGTGACTGCGGGTCCAGATCCACCAACAGCGTTCGGCACCCCCGATGGGCAAAGCAACACGCGAGATTGATCGAGGTCGTGGTCTTGCCACAACCGCCTTTTTGATTGATGACGATGATTGTCCGCATGACAGCGTCCTTGCTGGAGAAAAGTTCGGGGTCCACCGTGTTATCGGGGCACACCAATCAATCTCTATAAAGAACATCCAGAATAAACGCGCTCACGCCCGGATCGAATCGATCCCAACACCCATCGCGTCACCGGACGCATCGTCCACGATCGTGCACTGCCCAACGCCCGTCGCCAAGACCAGCCGAATCGAAGAACCGATCGCCTTCTTGTCATGCCCCATCCGCTCAACGATTTCATCGGTTGTCGGCAACCCAGCGACGCATGAAGGCAGCCCCACCGAATCAAGCATTGCCACCAGCGAATCCCCCGTTGTGGGTGCGCACATGCCCAAAGATTCCGCGCATCGACACGCCGCCACCATGCCGAGCGCAACCGCCTCGCCGTGGTGCAGCGGGGCATTGGCCCCGTCAGCGTCAGGCGACAAACCGGGCAGCGTCTCGATCGCGTGCCCGAAGGTGTGCCCAAAGTTGAGCAGCATCCGCCCGCCTTCAATCGCATCGGGGCTCTCGTGCTCGTCGCGGGCAACCACCGTCGCCTTGAGCGCAACATTGCGCATCACAAGCTGCTCGATCGTCGCCGAATCGAATGCCTTGATCGATTCAAGGTGCTCGCCCATCCAATCGCCGAGCCCATCGTGCCCGACCGACTTGCAAATAAAAGCGTGCTTGATGCACTCGCTCAGCCCCGATCGTCGGTGCCGATCGCTGAGCGATTCGAGCAGAGCAATATCCGCACACACCAATCTGGGCTGGTGGAACGCTCCGACGAGGTTCTTCATCAAGCCGCCACCATCTAGCGTCAGATTCACCCCGGTTTTTCCGCCCACCGAGGCATCGACCATCGCAAGCAGCGTGCTCGGACACTGGATCACGGGCACCCCACGCCGATACGAAGCAGCAACAAAGCCCGCGATATCGCACACAATCCCGCCACCAAGCGAAACCACCGGATCAACCCGCCCGTGCGAACTGCCCGCGATCGCGCCAAGGAGATGCCCGAAGGTCTCGAGTGTTTTTACTGATTCGCTCGGTGTTATCGTCTCGATCGTCGTCGCCAGCCCCGCCGATTGCAGCGACCCGATCAACGCATCGACATGCTAGCTCGGTACGCCGGTATCAACAACCACAAACGCCCTGCTCGCCCGCCGATCAAGAACCTCACCAATGCGCGTGCCGATCGATCCAAGAATGCCCTTGCCAACCTCAATGTCGTACCCGCACTCGCCAAGCTGGACACGGACGCTCTGGGTGGTCATCGCCGCATGCGCCGAACGAGCTCCTCGGGCAGCTCGACCCGCCCGACCTTGCCCCACAGGTTTTCAAGGTCATAGTGCGCCCGCGCTTCGGGCTCAAACAGATGCACCACCACATCGACAAAGTCGGCCAAAAGCCACAACGAATCATTGTCCGTCGAGAGCTTGTACACACTCGTGTCGTGCGCCTCAGCCACCTCATCAAGGTGATCCAGCGACGAGCCCATCTGCCTAGCAGATGTCCCCGACCCAATGACGATAAACCCGGTCACGGGCGAGATCCCCTGGACATCAAGAATCGTCACATCGGTACACTTGTCATCCACAAGCGATTCGGCAATCGCGAGCGCAAACGCCCTGGCCATATCAGGATTGAGGATCTGCGCCCCGGTGGACATTGTCGCCCCCCCGCGAGGCGAGGGCTCGGGCACATCATTCAACTCGTTCGGATTTGTTTCGTTCATTTCATTCATCGCCCAATCCTAGCGCAACCACCGTTTCTCAACGAGAATCCTCGCCCGGTTTCCGCTCGGTTCCTGATGAATCCAGCGAATCCAATGGATCCTTGATCGGCTTTTA
>JAESUL010000196.1 GCA_016763115.1 Phycisphaerales bacterium
ATGATCCCGCGGGTTTTTCCGTCGCGCCCGATCTCGACGCCTCGATAAGTAATGTCCGTGCCGGTGTCGTCGGGGACAAGGTACGAGAACAGCGACCCGGTGTGCTCGCCCGTTGTCCACCGTGCGCTGACGCCGAGGGCAGCGCCACGCTCGGCAAAGTAATCCAGGTTCAGATCCGCCTTGACCCCCGGAGGCCCATCAATCTTGAGCAACGAAAACAGGTTCCACCGCGTTTTGATCGCCAACCCCGACCGATTGGAATCGCCGAGTTTGATCTGCCGAAGCGGGAACGCATCGAGGTTGCCCTTGAACCCCGGCAACCACATGATTGGGACGCCGCCGACATTGACCGTGACCCCTTTGCCATCAATCAGCACCTGCCGCGGTGCTTGTGGGTCGATCGGATCGGGGTCCTCGATGGTGACATGGATCTTCTTGATCCCGATCGTAAAATCAGGCTCAAAGAACGCCGTGTTGGCGATGTGGGCTTTGGTCGCGGTGAACTCGTTGCGAGATTCCTGGCGGACGGCATCCGCCCGGATATACAACGGCATCCCCGTCTTCTCGTCAACCGTCCAGAACACCGCATCAAGCATCAACGCCCGACCACGCGCGACATCGAGGTACATCTTCGGTGCCCGCGCGGTCCATTCGCTGTTGCCCGCGAGCACGCCGCCCTCGAGGTAGATCCCCTCGATGCTCTCCGCGCTGATCCGCCCGAGTGTTTCGGTGAGTTTACCGGGCTTGAGGAACACCACCATCCGCTCGGCCTTGAGGTCAAGCGTCTGGCGCGTCTGCGGGTCTTGGTACTGCACCACCACGCCGCCTGATGCGGTGATCGTTCCGGGGTGCTCAGCGTCCGAGCCCTGCGCCACCACACGATCGCCGATCGACAACGAAAAAATCCCCGAGGGCTGAAACACCGGTTCACGCAATACCCTCACCTTGTCACCGGATCGTGAACCCGGCGAGCCCGGCGCGTCGCCCCGTTCGCCCGATTGCGTGAATACATACGCGGGGTTGGATTTGATATCTGGCTGAGGCGTCTCGATCCCCAGCACCCGCTGGGCGAAGAGGTCATTGGTCCGCAGCACAAACTTGCCGATTTCCGATTTCTTCTTTGGAGGCTGGTCAAACCGGGCGTCCGTCTTCAGCGAGATCGGCATGGTCGTATCAAGCACGCCCCGCACCGGGATCTCTTTGGCGCTGATACTCATCGACCCATCAGGAGCCACAAGATCCTCAAAGATCGCGTAGATCTGGTACCGCCCGGGAGCATCTGGAAGTGTGTTCATCCAGATATTGGCACGCTGGGCCTGGAATCGGTGCCCGCCGAGCACGACATCGACATGGCGTTCAAGGATGATGCGGTGGGTGGGCCCTTCCATCCAGACCCACCCGGCGCGGGCTGAAAGATCAATCTCTCCGGGCACCGGGGCGATGGGCAACTCGATCGAGTGCAGCGAAGTGGGGGTGCTGGGCTGGGATTCAACCAAACCCTCGTTGGCGATCGCGGGCATGGTGCAGATACATCCCGCCAGCACGCTGATGAGCGTCACAGCCAACGCCCGAAAGGCTCGGGTGGTGGGTACCGGATGGCGGGGAATCGGCTTGGGCATACTCGTCGTTCTCGGCATCGTCGTTCTGGGCTCCCTGTGCAGAGGGGAGTGTATGAACCATCGGTGGGGGCATGGTTCAGAACCACGCGAATCTGGATCTATATTTTTTTGTTCACCCGACGGACCAACTCGCGGTACTGGTCACGATAAAACTTGGCGTACTCGATTTCGAGGATTGCCTGACGCCGAGGCTGATGCCATTCGTTGCGGACCATCTTGAAGTTTGGTTCCGTAAACGGTTTGTAATGCTCGACCTGCGCGAGCTCCAGCAGATCGCTGCCGACCTCGGCTTTGTCCGAAGACTTGGTTTTTGAATAGGCAAGGACCTCTGCCTGCCATTTCCAGCCTTCCTTCTCGATGAGGGCTTTGGATTCATCTGTGAGCGCATCGAACCCGGGCAGGCTCGTGAGCCCCTCGATCTGGGTCTCCGGGAACGCGTAGTACAGCCCGTCAAGTTCAGCAAGTTCGGCATCGGTGAACTTCCCCGAAGCCTTGGCATCGTTGAGTGCCTTGTACGCCCGCCGACAGTCCTTGGCGACATCAATCCCAAAGCACCCCATCATCACCTTCACGCCCGTCCGCCAACCGGGGTTCTTGACATCCGACGCCAGCGTGAACGGGTCGATCTGGTCAATAAAAAGATCAAAGTACTTCTCGTACATCACCCGACGGACCGGCATCCGTCGAAGGTCATACCACTGCGGGCCCATCAACTCATCCGTACCTGACACCATTGGATTTGGAGGCGATTCAACGCCGCCCCATCTGGGAAACTGCCACAATGCCTGTGCTTCTTCGGTCAGGCAGAATCGGATAAACTTCATCGCCAGTTCGGGGTTCGGGCCGCCGTTGATGATGCTGACCGGGTCGGCATCAACATACACCGCACCCTTCGGGTCGGCGTACCCAACCCGGTCGCCCCCGCCGGAATCCTTGATGACCTGCGCCTGCCCGCGTCCATAAAAATCAATCGCCAACCCCGCCGCAGCTTCGCCCTGCGAAACATCAATCGGAGGCTTGGTCGCCGAGTTCGTAAAGTACCGCGTGTTCCCGCTCATCGCCCGAAGCGTCCGCCAACCATCATCCCAACCCTGGTTGCCCAAAATAGAATCAAAGGTCGTCGTCACCGATCCAGACTGACGCGGATCAGCCAACGCGATCCACCCCCAGAGCTCCGGTGCGGTCAGGTCCTCAAACGAATCGGGGGTATCGAGCCCGAGCTTTGCCAGTACATCATTGTTGTACACGATCCCGAAACTCGACAACGCGGTCCCGATCCAGTACTGGTCCGGATCGTACAACTGCTGAGGCCCGATCTCGTTGGCTCCAAACAACGCGTCGAGTTCAACCTGGGTAAACGACGCGGGGACCGATATCGGAACCTGGACATTCAGCGTCAGTTTGATCGTCCCGTTGTCTTCTTTGTACTGGTACGAAATGCCATCCTTGAGCATCCCGTGGTCAAAGCTGCCGCCGCCCAGCAGGACATCGGCTGCGATTGCGCCCGCTGGCAGCGCGAAATGGGTCGCCGGATCGATCGTGTAGTTGCCCTTGGCAAAGAAACGATCGAGCGCGGGGGTGAACATGGCTTCGAGCTGCTTGCGGATC
>JAESUL010000197.1 GCA_016763115.1 Phycisphaerales bacterium
GGTGAAATGGTGCCCGAAGACGAGTGATCGGCGTGAGGGGACGAAATCGACGCCATCTTCGAGTTCGCACGCGGGGGTGATGCGGTCGGGGTCAATCTGGAAGACTTTACTGGACAAGTACCGCCCATAGGTGCGGTAGGCGATGATGTAAGCGACAAAGCTCAGGATCACGATCAGAACAGTTGCCATCCGGCTCCTCAAGAAGAGTTCATTACCAATACGCTCGACCTTGGCGTGCACGGTGCCCACAATACCACATCCACGCCATGCCGGCGGGGCTTTTTATGAGCGAGTTTCCCTTTGCAAATCGTCAACCGATCACGAATGAACTCTGTCGCCCTCGAAACCACGCTGATTATCCATGGCGTGCCCGCCGACACTTCCAGGGCACTCGCCCATGAACTCGCGGCGATCGTCGATCAACAGGGTGCCCACCCGGTGCTCGTCGGCGTGGTCAATGGCAAGCCCACCATCGGGATGAACGACGAAGAACTCGACCTGCTCCTTGCCGCGACCGATGTCCCCAAAGCCAACACCGCGAATCTTGGCGTGCATCTCCATCGCGGATCACACGCCGCGACAACGGTGAGCACCACGATGGAACTGGCTGCTGCTGCCGGCGTGCGGGTGTTCGCCACCGGCGGGCTCGGCGGGGTTCATAAGGGATACGCCGAGCACCTCGATATCTCCGCCGATCTGATGGCGTTCACGCGGTTCCCGGTTGCCGTCGTGACCAGCGGCGTCAAATCCATACTCGATGTCGGGAGCACCCGCGAAGCCCTCGAAACGCTCGGCGTGCCCGTGGTGGGTTACAAAACCGACTCGTTCCCGGCTTTCTACCTGCCCACAAGCGACGCATCGGTCGATGCCCGATTCGATGACGCCGACGAGTTGGCCGACTACATCCGCTTTGAGCTCGCTCGGACGAGCCGGGGGATTGTGGTTGCCAATCCGATCCCAAAAGAACACGCCCTCGACGCCGATCAGTGGAACAGTTGGCTTGCCGAGGTGACCAAGGCCGTCGCAGCATCTGGGATTACCGGAAGAGAATGGACGCCTGCGATTCTTGGAGAAGTCCATCGGATCTCGGACGGAGCAACGCTGAGAGCAAACATTGAGTTGGTCAAATCCAATGCTGCCCTCGCCGGACTACTTGCAGCACGAGTTTGAGCACTTGAAAACCCGTCCATTTGCCGTATATCCTGTTCATTATCGGGCCGGATTTTACACAACATTGACGAAACTACCGATCTAATCGACCATAAACAGGGCGTTTTGTGCTACAATCATCCACCGAGGAGCATCGCATTTGCCCGCACACCATGGGCAGTGTTTGCCAATGGTCCTCTATTCGTGAGATAGCTACGCCCTCTCATCGGGTGCGTAGAGGAGTTCGAGTCAACGGGGCACGCCGCTCCATCAGCACACTCAAAGGAGAAGAGATATGCGTCAGAATATTCAAATCGCGACACTCATCGCGATCGCCGGGGCGACCGTTCCAGCACTCGCTCAAGACAGCATCAGTAACGCCGGCGGGCTTCCGGGCGATGCCCTGACCCCGTGGGCACAGAGGAGCACCGCTTACATTGTGGACCTCTCACCAATCATCTCAACCCAGGGGCATGTCTTTGGTGTTGGACCACTCTTGAAGACCAACCGGATCGATCCAATCCCAACATTCTTCAACAACCTTCCCTCGGCATCATCGATCAGTCCTGACTTGCTGGAAGATGTCCTCTTCTCACGCAGCACCTACTCATTCTGGAATACCCCCGGCTCGGGCGTCAACGCCGAGTTCAACAATCCTGGACAACCATTCGATGCATCCAAGAGCCTCGGCTCACAGTTCTCGGTGGTCCAAGGCAGCTTTAGCTTTGGATTTAGCGGCGTCGTCGGCGCAATCGTTAACTTTGATCCAAACGATGCTAACCGCCTCTATGTTGACCGCAACATGGCGGCCGTCAACCGTCCAAGCTTCGGCCCAGGCGACGGGACCGCGTCCATCGGCGGGTACTCCATCGACGCTGACGGCAACCTCTATTACCGTGCTGATGACTTCTTCACTGCTGGCCCTAACAACCTCACCGGCAACAACTGGTACCGCACCCGCCTGAGCGATCGCAACGGTGCTGTGGACAACCTGATCTCTGATCTGAGCGCTCAACTCGACGCCACCGATCGGTTGCTCACCAACAGCGCAACCACCCACGGCCCACCAAATATGATGCCCGCATCCATCGTGGGCGGCAATGGGGTTGTAAGCGGCAACAACTTCAATGGCGAGTATGTCTATGGGAATGCTTCACCGCTTACCGCGGACGCCAACTTCGTGGACACCACCATCGGCGGGTCCACCCGTGGCAAACTCAGCAGCACCAGCTTTGATATTCTCAACGCCGGCCCTGCACATGCACAGTCCAACGGGCAGTTGGTCAAAGCTGGAGCAGCGGGCGACACCACCGTGTTCAATATTCATGCTGTTGACAGCACCGGCACCCGGATCGCCAAGAAGGCCTTTGCCTTGCCACTCACAACCGACATCGTCGATAACGATGACGGATTTATCATCAACTACACCGGGCTGAGCCCAGAGTTCACCAACTACCGCGGAGCCGCATCGTTCCAGGGCGTTGGTAATATCGCATTGGGACAGGACCAGAATGGTCTTGCACTGATGGCTGCCACCGTTCGTGAAGACCTCAGCCCTCCCGGGCTGATTACTGCCGAGCAGGTCACCGTCGCCCGCTATAACGCAGCGACCGACACCACCGAGTGGGCACTCGCCGCATGGGTTGACGAATCCGCAGTACTCACAGCCAATCCCAAGGGCAAGGCCATCTTCGATTCCAACGGCATTGCAATCGGGCAGCTCGTCAACCTCTTTGAGGTTTCCGGGAATGCCAACCACCTCAGCGGAACCATGATGTCTGCTCCGACCTTCGATTCGGCTGGCAACATCTGGTTCATGGCAGCCGTCGAGTTGTTCGACCGTCTCCCAGGCGGCGTCTCGGACTTTGATGGTGCGATCCTGCGTGCGATCTACGACCCCGCAACCTTCTCCTACCGCCTCGATATGGTTCTCGAAGTCGGTCAGCAAATCGACGGGCTCAACTCCGCCCGCAAGTACCGGATCGATTTCCTTGGTTCAACACTGAACAACGGCACCACCGCCCCATCCACCATCTGGTCCAGCAGCATGGCAGAAGGTGCATGGAACAACTCGGATATCTCCGGCGTTGCACCATCTGATCCGATCACCAACGGTGGTCTGATCGCTGCAACTTCAATCACTTACGATGTCAACGAGGACGGACTCTTTGATGTTTTGAGCGGCGACGAGTCGTACCAGGTTGCGTTCTACATCGGGTACTTCCAGGATGATGTCGTTAATCCATGTCCAGCAGAGTTGACCGGTGATAACCCACCAAACCTCAACCTCCAGGACATCTTTGCCTACCTCGCACTGTTCAACAACGGTGACCCAGCAGCAGAGCTGACCGGCGACAACCCAGTCAATCTGAACCTCCAGGACATCTTCGCATACCTGGCGAGTTTCAATGCTGGCTGTCCATAATCAAAGCAATCGACCACTGCGAACGCAGTGAGCGAATCAAATCAACGGACGCCCGTGCTGAAAAGTGCGGGCGTCCGATTCAATCCGACGGCTCCTTCTTTTTACGAGGACAACGATATGAAAACCATGCTCACCACATCGACCATCGCCCTGCTTTCGCTCACCGCCCTTCCCGCTGCTGCCCAGTGGGACCCGAGCAACGGCGACTGGGGCAAAGAGGTCTCGACGGACCTCCGCATCATGTCGTGGAATGTCCAAGACGGGATATGCCGATCAAATGACAAGTTCGACACCCTCGGCGACTGGAACGCACTCGTACGGATCGTTGCCGCACTGGAACCCGACATTCTGATCCTCCAAGAGTGCGCGGACAACTCGGGCAATGGTACAGGCTCGGGAGCGGATTCAACCTCTCAGCTTGAGATCGTCGCCAGCCTGTTTATCCGCGGCGGAAACGACCCGTTCAACGGCGGTGCACCAGTGACCTCCTACGCCCAACTCTTCAAGCCCGGGTTTGATCTCCCATTCGTTTTCGCATCCACCTCCACCGATGCCTTCAACCGCAA
>JAESUL010000198.1 GCA_016763115.1 Phycisphaerales bacterium
AGCGGGTGCTGCGGCCGAACTTCAGCGTGGATCAACTCGTGTTTCTTGGTGATGAGCAAGAAGATACTTTTCATGTTGGCACGCTGATCGGTGATGAGGTTGCGGGGATTATGACGGTGATGCGTGATCCGCAGCCGGGCGAGCCGGGCGAGGCGGGCGAGGCGTGGCGGACTCGCGGGATGGCGACGGCCCCGGAGCATCGCGGATCTGGACTCGGGCGCGCGATGATTGACTTTGGGTGTTCCCTTGCGTGGAAGAAATCACGCCGACCGATCTGGTGCAATGCACGCGAGGTTGCGTTTGGGTTTTATGAAAAATTTGGGTTTGTCAAGGTCGGCGGGTTGTTTGACATCGAAGACATCGGCGTGCACTCGGTGATGGTGCTCGCGGGTGAAGAGTAAGCAAGAGGAACGCGGAGGACACAAAGATTTCGCAGAGGTGCAGAGAAGAAGGGCTATCGAACGCGAAGATCACGAAGAGGGCGAAGGAAATAAGAGGGAAGAAGGGCGAAGGAATGGATGGGGGAAGAGAGGGGAGAGTTATTCAATACTGATGATGCTCAGCACGCGGGATCGTTTTTGGCGCGTTTGATCGCACGGCGGTGCCCGGCTTTCATGTTGATTATTTCGAGGACGAAGGCGATGACGATCGCGAAGTAGATGTACCCGCGGTTGAAGTGCTCTCCCACGCCTTCGGCGACGAGCAGAATCCCGATCAGCACGAGGAACGAGAGTGCGAGGGTTTTCATCGTCGGGTGCTTGTTGACAAAGTCGGCGATCGGTGTTGCGAATGCGAGCATGACGATGATCGAGATGACGACCGCAGTGACCATGATCCAGTAGTTGGTGGTCATGCCGACCGCGGTGATAACCGAATCGAGCGAGAAAACAAGGTCCAGAACAAGGATCTGCACAAGCACCTTCATCACGGTTGCTGTTGGCCCGCCCTTGGTATGGCGGTCTTGCTCCCCGTCTTCGACAAGGTGATGGAGTTCGAGGACGGCTTTGGCGATCAAGAAAAGCCCGCCTCCGATGAGCAGAAGAGACTTGCCAGAGATGTCGTGGTCAAAAACCGTGAAGAGCGGCTTGGTGAGTTTCACGATCAGAAAAGCGACCGCGAGCAGAATCAAACGCATCACCATCGCGAGCAAGAGCCCGATGGTGCGGGTGCGTTTTTGTTTTTCCTCGGGAAGCTTGTCGGCAAGGATGGCGATGAAGACAACATTGTCGATACCGAGCACAATCTCAAGGATCGTCAGCGTGAGCAATGCCATCATCCCCGCGAACGAGAAAAAGATGACGGCCTCAGGAAGTGCCGGGATGTCTGCGGCGAGTTGGATTGGAAGCGTTGACAATAGCATCAGTCTTGGTGATCCTTCATCGTGACGCCCACATGTTCAACAGCATCTGGGGCATCGGTATGGTCAACTTCTGCAGCAACACCGGGAGCAAATGCGGCTGCATGGCGTGCGCCTTCGATCAACGGTTGGCTGAACACAAGAAGAATCAGCACGCCCGCAGCACAGACCACTCCCGCCACTTTGCGAGAAACAAAGGGTGAAACGGTGACCGTCGATACCGAGTCGCCTGGTTTATCGAGGTAAGCAGCGGCGATGAGCCCGAGGTAGTACCACGCGGCGATGGCGGAGTTGAGCCCGAGGATCACAACGAGTGCGATGTTGCCCGATGAAATACCCGAACTGAAGAGCCCGAACTTGCCGATGAACCCGAGCAACGGCGGGAACCCGAGCATCGAGAGAACGCAGATAACAAGCGTCCATCCGAGCGCGGGGTATTTTTTGCACAACCCGCGGATATCGTCGATGTCGTCGGCCTCTTGGGCGTTGCGTTTTTCAAGCGCGGAGAGCACGGCGAACACGCCGGTGGTCATCACGCCGTAGCACAAGAGGTAGAACAGCACCGCGGCGATACCGTTGCGCCAGAAGGGGTCGCCGGGTTGACCAGGGCCTGCAATAAGCCCGACCATCATGTAGCCCGTGTGGGCGATCGAGGAATAGGCGAGCATCCGCTTGATGGATCGCTGGATGAGTGCGAGCGCGTTGCCGACGGTCATGGTGAAGGCGGCGATGATCCAGAGCATCGCGTTGATCTCTGAGGGCAGCCCGTGGTCGCTGTTCCAACCGACGGTGCCGAGGAGAAGGATCATCGCGATGAACCCGGCGGTCTTTGGAACAAAGGCGAGCATGGCAGAAACCGAAGAGGCGGCGCCCTGGTAAACATCGGGCGTGTAGAAGTGCATGGGGAATGCGGCGATCTTGAAGCAGATACCAAGCAGGGCAACGAGCATGCCCATCATCCCGATCGCGCCCACGCCGTGGGTGGCGAAGTGGTCGGCGATCCCGGCGATGTTGGTCGTGCCGGCGGCACCATACAGCATGGCAAAGCCGTACAAGAAGGTCGCTGCACCGAGTGCGCCGAGGAAAAAGTACTTGACACCTGCTTCGCGGCTCTTGTGCTCCTTGGTCGAGATCGTCACCATGATGTAGGTCGGCAGCGAGGTGAGTTCGAGCGCAAGGAAGAGCCAGATAAGGTCGTCGGCCGAAACAGTGAGCATCAAGCCGGTGATCGAGAACATGAAGAAGGCGTAGAACTCGCCACGGTTGGAGTTGATCGAGTTGAATGCTTTGCCCTTGTCGACATCGGCTTCGAGGTCGCGATCGACGGTGCCGCTGAGCAGCAAGAGAAGCAGAATCCCCACCATCGCGATGACGACCTTGGTGTACGGGATCATTGTCGGAAAGAGCGTGCCGACGGCTTCGGGTGTCGCGGTGGCCACGCCGGCGGCGGCAAGAAGACCGATGGCGCAGATCCAAGGCGTGAACTGACGCACCGCACGCAGCGGCCATTGCCCGGTAATCATGACCACACAGGTCGTGATGAACAGCAGGATCTCGGGGATGATAAGGGCGAGTTTCTCGCTCATGGGTTGGCCCCTTCCACGATCATGGTCATTGGCTCGGATTCAGTTTCGGCGTTCATCGAAGCAACCGCACGCTCGACAAGCGAAACCGTGTCGTTGACCGGCTGCTCGATCGCATCGAGCAGGAGGGTTGGTTGCAAGCCAAAGAACAGACACCCAGCAGCAAGCGGGACCAGTGCAGTGATCTCGCGGGCGGTGAGGTCTTTGGGAATTGGGTCGCCGTGGTGCCCGTGGTCTTTGGGTTCGACGAGCGGGCCGAAACAGATTTTTCCAACCATGTACAAAAGATACATCGCCGCGATCACCATGCCGATGCCGGCAACAACGGCGTACCAAGGACCAAGGGTCGAGCCCCACGCGCCCGGCTCGCCGGCGGCGGTCCACGATGCGTCGGACTGGAACGCGCCGATCAAACAAAGAACCTCTGATGGGAACCCGTTGAGACCGGGCAGACCAACCGAAGCCATCGTAAAGAAAACCATAAAGGTCGCCCAGATCGGCATCTTGGAAG
>JAESUL010000199.1 GCA_016763115.1 Phycisphaerales bacterium
CGGCGAGATCGCCAAGCGGCTCGGTCCCGCAGCCTGGCTCGGGATCGCTTGGGCCGTTATTCCGGCGACAAGCTGGATCTGGTTCGTTGCGCTGATTCCCGCGATTTCTGATTTCCTCAAGGGCGATGCGGAATCCGGAAATGATCGGCTGGCGATGGGGATTGCGGCCTACATAGTTCTCTTTGCAATCAGCGCCGGGCTCGGGATTGTACCGACACTGACGCAAGCCGCCCTTGGCGGGTACGCCTTTGGTGTTGGAATCGGCGGATCGGCAGCCTTGGCCGGTATTACCATCGCGGCGTTGATCGGGTATGCCCTGGCCAACAAGATCGCCAAGGACCGCGTCGAGACCGAGATCCATTCGCACCCCAAAGCCGAGATTGTCCGCGATGCGTTGTTGCGTGAGAACAAGTGGCAGACACTCGGGATCTTGATCCTGCTTCGGGCGACGCCGACTTCGCCGTTCTCATTGACGAACTATGCGATGAATGTGTTCGGCGTGAAACTCTGGATGTTTGTTGTTGCCACGGTTGTTGGGATGGCGCCGCGGACATTCATCGCTGCGTGGATTGGGCACCAGGCCAGCGATATTTCATCGGGGGTTGATAAACCACGGTGGCTGATCGTCACCGGGATTTTAATGACGCTTTTGGTGTTGTTCATTATCGCCCATATTTCCAAGAAGGCGTTGCACAAGATCACCAATGGTGATTCATCGAGTGATGTAAAGGCAATCGATTCAGCGTCCTAGTCCGTATCTGACAGTTTTTTTCTTGGTGGGATGGGCTTCCAGCCCGTCTCTTTGTATGTTCAGACTCATGAAGAAGACGGGCTGGAAGCCCATCCCACCAGATGAAGATCCGATGTCAGACACGACCTAGTCCGCGATCACCCACACCAGAAGCACCATAAAGGTCAACAGCGAGAAGTTGTGGACGAAGTGTGCGGTCATCGAGGCAATGAGCGAGCCTCGCCATTGGCGTAAAACGGCGAACATGAACCCGAGAGCAATCAGTGGCGGGGTGAAGAGCGGGCCGTAGTTGTGCATGAAGGCGAAGAGCACCGCGGTACCCAGCGCCGCCAGCGACCAGTGTACATATCCGTGCATATGGCGGTAGAGCGCGCCGCGGAAGATGAGTTCCTCACACAACGGCGCCCAGATGGTGGCCAGTGAAAAAATCAACACAATCGTGACGATATCGCCGGATGCAATCATCTCAAGTATCGGGTTCGACGGCATCACAATACTTTCAGCGTCGCCTGATCCCGCGGCGAAGAGGGCCTGCAGAAAGAGCAGAACAATCATGATGCCGACACCAAAGAGGAATATCGGTATTGCTGCGAGGTAGCCGATGACACCACAGATGATCTCGCGGAACACCCCTTTGCCCGAGTGCATCCCGATAGCATGACGCCAGCGGGTGAAGTTCATGCCCCGGAGCAAGCCCCAGAACACCGTCGTCAGCAACGCCCATTGCACAGGGAGCAAGATGACGCCAAGGTGTTGGTACTGCTCATGGTCGGCGATGTACCGACCAGCCAAAGCCATGACGAGGAATGCGCCGATAAAGAGCGCGTAGGTTTCAAGGAACACGCTCCCGCCCCGCGTTGGTTTGTGGGTAGCGAACTTGAGTTTTCCCGATGCGAAAAACACGATGCCCAGAACCAACAGAATAAATCCGGTCAACGGCAAGACAAGAATGCCAAAGATGACAACAAGTTCAAGCAACACAACCGAACCCATCCCTGTGATCAACGGCTTGCGATCCGGATGATCGTCACTGAGCCCGTGAGTGAGAGCAACCTTGCCAAGCTTGGCGTATCGGGTTGCTATGTAGGCGCGATCTGCATCATCAAGGATCTCAGATTCGCCGGCGTAGATGGTTCGCAGAATAGAAATATCGCGCTCGATAAAGTGATCGAGTTCTCGGATACTGGATTCAAGATCTGCAATCTCAAAGTCTTCGAGGGCCTCGACCATGAGTGTTGCTTCAAGATCATCAAGCCGATCGAGTGCGTCTTCTGCGCTCTCAAACTCGGCGCTCATGATCACGGCACGAATCTCGTCCTCGTCGGAAAGAATCCAGGCATCGATCTGTGACATGGTCGAGAACATGCCCATTGATGACCCGCTTTCGGGTCCCATTGCGTGGCGCAACTTGATGAACATCCGCGACATGATGTCCACCTGGGAATACGCGCCCGGTGCGGGGTCGTTCTCGGTGAGTTCGACTGCAACTGCCGGCGGCGAGTTCATAATCAGTCGTTGGGTCTTGTCCGACGAGTTCTGCCAGAAGATGACCATTCCGGCGAGCACAATCGCGAGGGTGACTGCCAACATGCGTGAGAACCCGGTGCCCTTGTCTGGGGGGTCGATCGGGATTCCTTTTTTGGTCACCATGGACTGGTGCTCGCGGAGCATCGCCTCGGCCAGCGGGGTGTGCGGTGGCGATGGGCGTGGGGGGCGAGGGGGTTGTGAGGAGGGATCTGGGTGGTCCATGGAGGGCTGGTCCTAAGGGTGGGTGCTTTGGATCGTTTATTATGGGTGCCATCGGGCACAATTGCTTGGTTCCCATCCTTGTTTTCGGGTTCGTCGGCGTTTGGTTGCGTGAATTGTCCGTCAGATTCTTGACAGGGCGGATCTGAGGTCTAAATTCATGTCCCCACATAAATTATGTGTGGGCTGAATCTCACAATCCTGCCTCGGACACCTGCCGGTGATCCTTGGCCCGCCCTGCCCGGTAGGCAGCGTACCGATCACGCATCCAGCGTTGCCTGCATTCTGCATGCGGCCCACTGAATAGTCGAGGAGCACACCGATGGCCATCAAAAAACAACATATTCATCTCCGCCGGCAGACCTGGGTTGCCAAAAGGGGTGATGTCGCCAAGATGTGGCGCACCGTTGACGCGACCGATGTTTCGCTCGGACGCCTGGCGTCTGATGTCGCGACCGTGCTGATGGGCAAGCATCGCCCGGAGTACACGCCTCATGTCGATTGTGGCGACTTTGTGATTGTCACCAACGCATCACTGATCAAGCTGACCGGTCGCAAGGCTGAACAGAAGCTCAAGACCAGCTAATCCGGGTACCCCGGTGGCCTCAAGGCTGTCACCTTTGGCACGGTTCGTGAGAAGAACCCAGAGAAACTGATCGAAGACGCGGTCCGGCGCATGCTCCCCAAGAGCCGACTCGGCCGCCAGATGCTCAAGAAGCTCAAGGTCTACCCGGGCACCGAGCACCCGCACGCGGGTGCCAACGCAATCGCCCTCAACGGGTAATCAAATCAACTCCTGCCTAAAGCGGCTCGGCGTGTTGCCGGGCTTGTGGATGAGGGCAGCTACGGAAAAGGAAACCAATCTATGGCAGGTTACGAAACCACCATCACGAACCCTGAACTCACCGGCGAAGCCGTTGCAGTTGCAGACGCCCCTCAACAGATGACCCGCGTGGTCCCCGACGCAAAGCCCGCTGACAAGCACGGGTGGTGGTGGGGAACCGGACGGCGCAAGACCGCGGTCGCCCGCGTGCGCATGCGCCCGGCAAAGAAAGAGGGCGAGGGGTCGCTTCTGATTCAGATCAACCGCAAGAAGTTCAAGACCATCGAGGACTACTTCTCAGAACCACGCGACCGCAACGATGCCTACGCATCGCTCAAGCTGACCGACACCATGGGCAAGCTCGATGTGTTCGTCCGCGTTCACGGCGGCGGGTACATGGGGCAGTCACAGGCGATCCGTCTCGGCATCGCCCGTGCACTGGTTGGCTACGAGCCCAACTTTGACGGCACGCTGCGTGACGCCGGGTTCCTGACCCGCGATGCCCGCAAGGTCGAACGCAAGAAGTACGGCCAGCCCGGTGCTCGCGCCCGTTTCCAGTTCTCCAAGCGTTAATCGATTCTTGGTCACAATCACCTGTTTCTCATCGCAGCCCGGATTCTTCCGGGCTGTGTTTCTATGGTCCCCAAGCAATGGCGGGCAAGAAACAGACATTCCGAGAGAAACACACGGCACCGATTCTTATCGGTTTGATGGTGCTGGTTGCGATGGTGTGCTTGTTTCTTGTGGTGCAGATCAGTGGGCTGGACAACAAACCAAAGTGGTGGCCTGATCAAGTTGGGGCGCAAGAAAATGCGGTGCGTTTGGAGAACGCGATCAGCACCCAACTCACCGCGATTCGCCCTGGTGACGCCCAGCAATGGTCGGTTGCGTTGACACCCGCCGAGATCAACGCATGGCTGGAGCATCGGCTTCGGGCGACGGTGGAAACACACGCTGGGTCGAACGCGTGGACGAACGAAATCGAATCTGTGCGGGTAGCAGTTATC
>JAESUL010000200.1 GCA_016763115.1 Phycisphaerales bacterium
ATGCCGTACCCGGCGAGGAACGCGGGGTTGGCGAGCGACTTGGCGCTTGAGAAAGCCATGAGGTTGGATGGTCCGCGGACGGAGTTCATTTTGGTCGCGTAGAACTTGCCAAAGATGCGGTGCCCATTGGCTGAGAAAGGGATTGAATCGCCCGGTGCCCCGCCACCGACAAAGTAGGAGTTGTACCCGAAGGAGGGGTAGAGCGAAATGGCATAGCGGAGCCGATGATCGGCTGCGGTGCCCGAGCCGGCGTCCATCGCTTCGGAAAGGAGTTCGATGACCCGCGGGTCTTGGTAGAGCCCGTCCCAGATGTAATCCATGTACGGGGCGAGCCGGTAGGGGTAGCGTTGCCCGATGATTTTTCCGACCTTGACGCCGAACTGGTCTCTGGGTTCTTCGCGCCGGTCAACCATTTTATTCCAGTGGTCATTGGAAGGAAAACCGATGAGCAGCGAGTCGTCGTTGTCCTGGGTATAGAGCGTGTAGGCGAGCATGAGTTGCTTCATGCCTGCTTGCTCGCGGACGGCTTTGGCGGTGATCTGTGCCTTGCCCAGCGCGGGCAAAAGGATGCCAATAAGCAAGGAGATGATCGCGATCACGACGAGGAGTTCGATGAGTGTGAAGGCTGATTTGCGGTTCGATCTTTGGGTTCGTTGAGCAAGCATGGCGTTTCTCTCGTTGAGATTCATTCTCAATTTATCGGCTTCCGACTTGACATAGTTGAGACTGACTTGCAATAATAACGCTTGGGTACTGTATAGCAAGCCAGAGACGCGGTTTTACAGGATAAATTGCTCCCGAATGGAAAGGCACCCTTATGACCAGAAAATCACTCTCGATCGGCATCGTGCTTTCTCTTTTAGCCACAGGGCTTTGCAATGCACAGGTTGTCGATGTATCGCTCGACACAACGAGCATGGATCGGTGGAACTATCCGTTCAATGGCTCGCCCGGATCAAGGCTGACCGCTTCGACCTTTGGCGCGGTTGAACTGGAAGGCTTTGATGACCGCGATGCCCAACTCGTTCTCGGATTCGATACCAGCGCGTTGATCCCTGCGGGGATGGATATTTCACTCTACGACATCATCTCTGTTCGAGTGACGATCACCAACTCCAACGGCGACACCTTCCGGTACGACCCGAGCTACGACACGCACGATACCTATCTCTTCCTTGACGACTCGCTCGACGCCGATATGGGGCGACCAATGGAGTTGTACGGCGTTGGGTACCGCAATGGATTTGACCAATCGACATGGGGCGAGTTCACAGTGTTTGGTGGAACGGCTGTGGTTGAGCCTGTGCAGGGTGCTCGCCATGCGTTCGCGTGCGATTTTCCTGATGGGGTGTCGCCCCGCGATATCTCCAACAACCTCAAGGACGAGTTCGACCCAACGCCTATGGCGATCGGACAGGCGGACACCGTGGTGCCCGGAGAGATTGTGCCGGCGGACACCGATTTCGTCTTTGATGTCGATGTGTGCAGCGATGCAAACCAGTCTTACATTTCTGAATCACTCGCTTTGGGCGAGCTCCGGTTCTCGGTGAGTTCGCTCTCGCCGGCGGACGGGGGGCCGGGCGGGGGAAACGGGGAGATCCAGTATCCGTTCTGGTACACACGCGAGAACGCGGTGGCGCAGATACTCGGGTTCACGCCTCGGCTCGAGATCCGGGTTCGCCTTGGCGGGCTCGCGGACTACAACGCTGACGGGACACAGAATCTTCAGGATATTTTCGCCTACCTCAATGACTTCAATGCGGGGACCGAGGACGCGGACCTGAATCACGATTGCCAGCTTAACCTACAGGACATTTTCACGCTGCTCGCAGCATTCAACTCATAACTTGTCGTGCACCGTTTGTACACGACACTTTTTAGGATAAAGAATCATGAAATCACAACTCCTTATTGGAACACTTCTCTTCGTATCATCAACCGCCTTGGGTGGAAGCGTTTCACCATTCACCGAGACCTTTGAGAACGGCGCAAACGGATGGCTCATGGGAACCTTTGTGGCCCCCACCGAGACCGGCAGCGGCGCACTCGATGGCAGCGCGTACATCAGCACCGCCGCGGACCTGAACACCGCCGGCATGTTCGGACTCACGGTGCTGCGTGGCGAGGACAACTTTGGTGCCTCGGGCGACGCATTTGTTGGCGATTACCTTGCCGGCGGGATCACGACCATCTCGTTCGACATCCGCCACAACGCCGGGATTGATCTGAACATCGCTCTGCGGGTTTCGACGAGCAACAACACGCCCGGATTCGCTGTTGAGCAGCCGCTATTGATCGGCTCGGGTAGTTGGGTTCATCTCGAATATGAACTCTCGCCGACCAATCCACTGTGGACTCCAGAAGGCGGCGGCCCAGGGTTTGATCCGATCGCGTTCTTCGAGAATGTCATGGATTCCGTAGGCAATATCCAGGTTTCGGCCAGCCGTCCCGACGGGCTCGACGAAGCATTCATTGTGAACTTTGACTTTGACAATATCGCGATCACCCCCGCACCGAGCGCGTTGGCGTTGCTCGGGCTTGGCGGGTTGGTCGCTTCGCGCCGTCGGCGCGCGTAACCGGAGTAATCTCCCCTTTGTGAACCGGGTAGGTCTGCATGGCCTGCCCGGTTTTTTTATGGAGATGCAGCGAGCCGGGTGCGAGCGATCTTGATGGCATCTTTGTTCTGGTCGCAACCGATGGGTGTGCGTCCTAGGTCTTTGGCAGCGACAAGCGTGGTGCCTGAGCCGCAGCAGGGATCGAGGACAGTACCACCCGTCGGCGAGCAGGCGTTGATGAGCATCTTCAGCAGTGCCAGCGGCTTTTGGGTCGGATAGCCCACGCGTTCGTTGGACATGTTGTTGAGCGAAGGGATATCGAGAATATCGGTGGCCTTCTTGAGTTGCCCCTTCATTCGATTGCTCGTCGCCGGGACCATCGGAGGCTCGAAGTAATACTCCTTCGGATTGATGCAGTAGAAAAGAATATCATCGTGCTTGCGTGCGAATCGGCGTGGGGACGAGCCGCCGAGGCCGTAGGACCAGATGAGGTGGTTGACGAAATGGTCTTCGCCGAGGAGTTGATCGAGCAGCAGCCGGACATGGTGCGTGGTTCGCCAGTCGGTGTGGATGAGGAGATTTGCGGTGGGCTTCATCTTTGGTAGTGTGACGACGAGCCGCTCGCGGAACCATGCGAGCCAGTCGTCGGTCGTCGCCCAAGAGTCGGCATAGGTATGGGTGCCCGCAGATTGAGACTTGCCTGTATTGAACGGCGGATCGACATAAAGAAGGTCGATCGACTCGTCGCCAAGGGTCGGCACGATGTCGAGCCAGTCGGCATGGGTAATGTGCTCAATCACAGCGGTCATGCCAAGAGTATATCAGGAATCAACGGGTGTTCCGAGTCGGCTCTCATTCCATGCAGCGTTGCATTCCGGGCAAACGATGCAATCGTCTTCATTTGGTGCGATCGCCGTGAGTGTGTACCCGCAACCGGGGCAGCGGGCTTGGTCGAGATAGATCTTGGCGATGCGGTGAAACTTGGTCTGCCGGAGCGGATTGATAAGAAAATAGAGCACCACGAATGAGATGACGATGGCAACCGTGGTGTTGATGGTGATGTCGAAGATCATGCCGAGGACGGGGGCGGTGTAGGGGGAGATGAAGAAGTGCCAGAAGAGGTAGCTCGCAAGAATCACGATAAAAATAACCAGAAACTCTTGGAGAAGGGTAGCGAACTTCTCTTTGCGGAGAACCTTGTCAGGGATCATCTCGGCCATACTGAGCGATCGCATACCGATCTGCTTTGCAGAGAGTTTGACGATGGTGCAGGGAACGCCTCGGTCGTCGGTTGGTTTCGCTTTGCGGGGCATGAGTAGAGTATATCAGGATTCGCTCTGCGAGCCTATGCGATCATGGCTCCAGGCGGCGTTGCATTCGGGGCACACCACGCACCCATCGGATTCTTTGGCGAGATCCACGAGCGAGTACCCACATGAAACACAATAGCCATGCTCAAGAAAGACAGTCTCGACCAAACCGTATCGCCCACGCAAGACCCAGCCGTATAAAAGATGAAGCAGCCCAAGTGCCAAGAAAATCGCAAAGAGAGTACTCAGAAGGCCATCGATGATGGATCCAACAACCGGAACTGAATATGGCGAAATCATAAGGTGCCAAAGAAGGTATCCAGCAATCCCACCAACAAGAACAACCCCCGCCCCTCGGTGATCAGATAGCACACGCTCAACATTGAAAAACAGATTCGCCGTAGTCCTGTTCAACTTGGGTGCGAGTTCTTCGTATTGGGCAGGCGACAGCTTTGCGATTTCATATGGATCGCCACGATCATCACAGAGCTTGTTCATACGCCAATCATACCCGAGTTGAGAACACCCTGAGAATCAGGCGGGTTTCACCGGCGAGCGACCAACGGAGTAGTAATAGAAGCCGAGGTCATCAAGCTGCTGACGGCGGTACAGGTTTCGCCCGTCGAAAATAACCTTGGCGTTCATCACCTTGGCGAGTTTCTCGAAGTCGGGACTCTTGAACTCGGCCCAGTCGGTCGAAATCACCAGGGCATCAGCGCCCTTAGCGCATTCGTAGAGGTCGTCGAAAATCTCGATGGTGTCGCCCATTTCCTTGGTGACATTGGCAGCAGCAACCGGGTCATACCCTCGGCAGGTGACGCCGTACCCGAGGGACTTGCGGACGAGGGTCAGTGCGGGTGCTTTGCGGATGTCATCGGTGCGGGGCTTGAAGGCGAGCCCCCAGAAGGCGATGGTTTTTCCCTGGAGCCCGGATTCGCCGCCGAAGTG
>JAESUL010000201.1 GCA_016763115.1 Phycisphaerales bacterium
TAGTGGAACGCGGCGGGCGTCAAGTAGCTGATCTGCCGAAAACTCTCACCTTCCTCAAGGACTCGCTCAAAGTCATCGCTGTCAAGCCAGCTTCCGAAGAGACTATCAATCGACAACGAAGCCTCGGGGCAGGACAAATCATTGAATATTTGAGAGGTTCTCTTGGCGCGATTTGGTGAAAAATTCATTGAGTCGCCAAGCATGGGACTCATCCAATCCCACACAGTCGTAGGAGTAGTTGAAGATGTATCACCTTGCATTCCAAAGAACTCACCCGCGCCACGGAATCTCCGAAAGCTTGCACCACTTGTATTGGGCCCTGTATACACATCCTCATTGTCAAGAGAATAGGCGAACATCGCCACCCCAATCCCCTTCTGAGATGATGCACAAACGATGGATCTCGCTGTAGAACGCGCGTTGCTCAGCGCAGGCAAGAGAATCCCAATCAACAGTGCAATGATTGAAATCACTACCAAAAGTTCAATCAAGGTAAATCCGACTCTCTGGTCTGTCTTCTTTGTATTCTGCATCTGACCTTTTCCTTTACCCATACTGGTTATGGTTTTCTCTTCCGCTTCAACTCTATTGGAGAGTTGTCAAGCACCTGCACCTTGGCATCATTCCCCGCCACTGCATCCGTAGGTACTTCCATGCTGTCAAGCAAAGTACGGTAGCGATTTGATATCGCCCATTCTGAATCATCGTTTTTGTAAACGGGGAGCAATGCTTTTTTATTGCTCTCCGGGTTTCTGGCAGGGATCACGATCCCGTTCTTTCCGCTTATATCGAATGTGTAGAGTTGCCCCGTCTCGACATCGACGAGCGTCATCGAAGAGTTCATCTTGGATTCGGGGCTCCCGCCACCAAACCCGTATTTCACAACGACAAACCCCAGTGCAATCACTGCGAGCACCATAATTACGATCTGCCACGGTTTCACATCATCCATTCAATGCATCCTGCTTCTGAGGGGTTCGCACGCCATCGTGAGGCGTGCGTGCGGCCCAGCCTTGCCCAATGGGCAACCAGAGCCGCGGTATTGTATCCGATCTGCCCAGAGAATGCCAAGCATTTCCTTCCCGGGCACCTATCCACCAACCAAGACCCTTATTCCAGACTCGGAACCACATCAACCACCACGGGGTAGTGGTCCGAGGCGTACCCCATAAAGGTATCGAGATCACGCCAGTTGATCTCTGCCGGGCGGGCGGCGGTGCCGAGGACAAAGGCTTGGTCCACAAGCAGATGCCCCATCGCGGCATCATTGCTCAGAATCAGGTCAATCCGGCGGCTGGACTCGTGGGTGACAATCGCGGCCCCCTCATCGCTGCGGTTTGCAAAAAGATCTTGAAATCCGCTCCGCAGGTAGATTTTGACAGATTCATCGGTGACCTGGGCGTTGAAATCGCCCAAAATGATGATCGCGCGATCGGGGTGCTCGTCGGTGATCTCGTTGGCGAGTTGGACGATCATCTTCGCCTCGGCTTCACGCCAGTAGCTGTTGTAGCGACCGGATTTATGGTGCTCGACAAACAGGCTCAGCGTCCACGGGTCTTGCCCTTCTGCACCGGGCATCTGCACATCGACCTGCAAAGGTGAGCGACGGAACGCGATCTTCTCGCCCGCTTGGCGGTTGGGCCTGGTGCCGTAGAGTTCGGGGTGGATCCCGCCGAGGAGTTTGCCGACCCAGACCTTGCCTTCGCTAAGCGGGTAGCGTGAAAGCACGGCGTTCTCGATCCCACGCGCGTTGCCCGCATCAAGCGAAACAATGTAGTCGTACCCCATATCGCCAAGGAACTCGTCGCGGAACCATTCGAGCGCTTCGAGCGATTCGATCTCTTGCATACAAAGGATGTCGGCATCAATCAGCCGAATCGCTTCGGCGACCGCGACCCGCTGATGGAAAGGCTTGAGGTCGTCGATGTCCTCGTTGCGGTCGCTCAGCGTCGGGTCATCGACATCATCGAAGAGGTTCTCGATGTTGTAGGCCACCAGCCGAACCGCGCCGGCGGGTTTGGGGTTGGGCTCGGCGATCCCGTACCGACGCATGGTCTCGCGGGCGTTGACCACATCAGCCATGATGTCCGACGCATCTTGGGGGTGACTCTCGGCTTGGGCAACCGGGTCATCGTGCTTGGGGTCGTTCATCGAGGCAGACGGGGCCGCGCAGGCAATGATGGTGGTGCTCGCCAGCCCGATGAGGGTCAGGGACTTGATTGCCAATGGAAGGTGACGCATGGTGGTTCTCCTCGTTGCTTTCATATTTCGACCCCAATCGTAGGCATCCGATTGAACCCGTCTCACTCGAACCGGTTGCACCGTGGATGCTGGTGCATATCCTTTGCCGATGAAAGTGGTTCTGGTCAATCCGAGGGGTTTTTGCGCAGGCGTGCGGATGGCGATCGATGTGGTCGATCAGGTCCTCGATATCCTGCCCAATGAAACCCTCTATGTCTTCCACGAGATTGTCCACAATCGGCATGTCGTCACACGATTCGAGGACCAAGGCGTCGTCTTTGTTGAATCGCTCGATGAGGTCCCCGAGGGCTCAATCGTCGTCTTCAGCGCCCACGGCATCTCGCCCGCGATCCGCAAGCAGGCCAAGGAACGCTCGCTGACCGCGATCGACGCGACCTGCCCGCTCGTCACCAAGGTCCACTCGCGCGCCATCCGGTACGCACGACAGGGGTACCAGATCCTGCTCATCGGGCACAAAAACCACCAAGAAGTCATCGGCACCATGGGCGAAGCGCCCGAGCAGACCCAGATTGTCGAGTGCCCCGATTGCATCAAAGACCTGAGCATCCACGACCCCGACAAACTTGTGTACCTCACACAAACAACCCTCTCGGTCGATGATGCCGATGTGATTGTCAAGGCCCTCAAAGAAGCGTTCCCCAATATCAAGGCCCCACCGACCGAGGACATCTGCTACGCCACCACCAACCGTCAGCACGCGGTCCGCCAGATCGCCCCGCAATGCGATCTGGTGATCGTGGTCGGTTCCAAGAACTCATCCAACTCTGTTCGGCTCACCGAGATCGCCAAGAACGCCGGGACTGATGCCAAACTCATCGACGACGCCAACGGACTCGACCCCGCGTGGTACCCTGCGGGCAACGAGACCATCATGCTCACCGCCGGCGCAAGCGCCCCCGAGGATCTGGTCTCAGCGATCTGCCGACAGCTCGTCAAGGACCACGGCGCGACACTGCACCTGGCCGATATCTTTGAGGAATCCGTTGAGTTCGGGCTGCCGTTGACGCTCAAGCGGATGATGGAAGCCCAGGGCATCGACCACGCGGGGCGACGGGTCAAGGTCGAAGCCCCAATCATCACCGCGGACGAATACGGCACCACGGCCGTCGCGCTCACCATCTCGACAGGCACGGACACATGAATCACCCCGAGAGTCATTTCTTTGATTTCACGCCCCAGACCCTCAAGGCATGGTGCGCCGATCACGCGATGAAACCATTCCGCGCGAAGCAGATCCTCGAGTGGGTTTACGAAAAAAATGTCGTGGACCCCGCCGCGATGACCAACCTTTCCAACACCGACCGGTCCATTCTCCAGCAAGAAATGGTCTTTCTCTCCGGCCCCACCGTCGCCCACCAACGAGCAACCGATGGCACGCAAAAGCTCCTCATCGAATGGCCCGATGACCTAGATTCCGCCGCGACCAACGCCGCCGAAGCGGGTGTCGATCACGCATCACGCTTGCCGATCATCGGGCAGGATATGCCGTATTCAGACACCGCCCGACAGACCGAGTGCGTGATGATCCCGGCGGTCGATTCAACCCGGCGCACCGCGTGCATCTCTTCGCAGGTTGGGTGCCCCGTTGGGTGTACCTTCTGCGCCACCGGGATCGGCGGGCTCGATGGCAACCTGTCAGCAGGACGCATCATCGAGCAGGTTTGGAGGCTCAACCAGTTGCCAAGGGTCGAGCGGATCACCAATGTGGTGTTTATGGGCATGGGCGAACCATTGGCCAACTTCCAGCCCGTGATGCACGCGGTGAGCACGATCGCCGCCCCGTGGGGGCTGGGCATCAGCGCACGCAAGATCACGGTCTCGACGGTCGGCATGCACAAGGCGATCGAAAAGATGGCCGATGAGTTGGACCTGCCCGTCACGCTTGCACTCTCCTTGCACGCACCCAACGACACGCTCCGGCGCGAGTTGATCCCCTGGGCCGAGTTCACCAGCATCGACCAACTCGTTGAATCATGCACCAAGTGGTTCACCAAAACCGGGCGCGAAATCACACTCGAATACATCCTGCTCGGAGGCGTCAACGACCTGCCCGAGCACGCCGAGCAACTCGCCAGCGTTGCCAAAAGACTCCGCGCCAATATCAACCTCATCCGGTACAACGAGGTTGAATCGCTCTCGTTCAACCGCCCGCAGACCGAGGATGTCCATCGTTTCCAGGTGATTCTGCGTGAGCGCGGGGCCAATGTGCATATCCGGGCGAGCCGCGGGCGTGATATCGCAGCCGCCTGCGGGCAGCTCCGCCACGAACAGCCGAGCGCCTAATCCATGCCCGCTTCGCCGCCGACATCTGACTGGTCCCAGAGTTTCACCACCTACGGCCCATTCCACGGCATGGTTGTGGTTGTGATCCTCGGGCTCGTTGCACTCTGGTGCGTTGTTGGATGGAACCTGCTCAAAGAAGACTCCCGCGATGGGATGCAACTGGGCATGGAAGGGCGCGAGTTCCACCTCCGCCGAATCATCGCGTGGACGATCATCGGGACGCAGGGTTTTATCTTTGTGCGCAGGATGGTGTACTTTGATGTGCAAGAATCGCTGCCGATGCACCTGTGTCGGCTCGGCGTCTGGATCGCGGCGTGGACGCTCTGGTCGCTCGATCGGCACGCACGCGCGCTGACGCTTTTTTGGGGGATTGGATTGAGCACACAGGTGCTTTTCACGCCGTTCCTCACCGAGGGGTACGGCTCGATCACCTTCTGGATCTACTGGATAAACCACCTACAGATCGTCGGCGTCGCGGTCTACGACATCGCGGTGCTTGGGTACCGACCAACATGGAAGGACCTGAGGTTCGCGTCAATCACAGGGCTTGTTTTCTCCGGCTCGGTCATCGCCCTCAACGCGATTTTGGGCACCAACTATTCGTATCTGGGCAGCGGCACCCACGAGGGAATCTCGATTGTTGACAAGTTCGGGCCTTACCCGATCCGCACGCTGTGGATGAGTGTCGGATCGCTGACCATCTTCGCAATGATCTATGGCGTCTCCAAACTTCTCACCACGATCCGTGTTCGGGTATTGAAGAAAACACCCGTGCGAGAGATCACGCCGGTAAGCGGGCGATAGATTCGCTACACTGTGGGCGTGGAAATGCTCGTGCTTAGTCTGGTCTTCATCGGGTTCGTGATCGCGTGCCCCGCGACCTGGATGCTTATCCGGATCTCGCATAAGGTCGGCGCGCTCGATTCCGATCCCATCGAAGGACAAACCAAAATGCCCACACGGGCGATCCCCAACACCGGGGGCATCGGCATCGCGGCGGGGATCTTGCTCCCGATGATCGGTGCCCTGATCGTGTTCGCGTTGCTCGACGAATCCATGTTCACCGGCGTGCTCGAACCGATCGCCAAGCACATTGACGGGATCAAATCCCGCAGCGTCATGGGCTGGGGGGTGGTGCTGTGTGCACTTGCACTGCACATCCTCGGCGTGATCGACGACCGCAAGCCACTGGGCGCGATGGGCAAACTGGTCATCATGGTACTGCCCGGCTTGGTGTGCGCCACGCTGCTCGATACCCGATTACTCACCGTGCTCGATGCACCCATGGGCGGGAGTTGGGCGAGTATTGTCATCACGATTATCTGGTTTGTCGCCGTGACCAACGCGATGAATTTTATGGACAACATGGACGGGCTGGCCGGTGGAGTCGCGACGATCGCCGGCGCGTTTTTTCTGGCGGCTGCGCTCATCAACGGGCAATGGTTCGTCGGCGCGATGCTGGCGTTGTTGGTCGGGTCATCCGCCGGGTTCCTCGTGTTCAACTTCCCGCCCGCCAAGGTATTTATGGGCGATGGCGGGTCGCTGCTCATTGGATTTTTGCTCGCGTTCCTCACGACCCGTACTACTTATATAGCCGACATCGGAACGACCAACTCGGGCGCGTGGTACGCTGTGCTCATGCCCGTCGCGGTGCTCGCCGTGCCGCTCTATGACATGGTCTCGGTCGTCATTATCCGAGTTTCACAGGGTAAAAGCCCGTTTGTCGGTGATCTCCAGCACCTCTCGCACCGGTTCCGTGATCGCGGGATCTCGGGTCGATCGACCGTGCTGATTATTTATGGGCTGACCGCTGCGACCGGGTGCGCGGGGCTCTTGCTCGCCCGCGTTCAGCCCTGGCAGGCGATTGTGCTCGGCGGACAGATCGCGGTCCTGCTCGTGACGCTTGCGTTCTTCGAGCACCGATCCATCGTACGGAAAACCGATGATGGATAATCAGGAATCCAAACCAAGAGCCCTGCTCGCGTGGGGATCGTTGACGCTGGTGTTGCTCCTGGTGTGCGTGCGGGCGATGAGCGAGTACACGCCATTCCCGTGGTGGGATGGCGATCCGTTTACCTTGCTGGTCCCCGCGAGCGGGTTGACGCCGACCTTGGCGTTGGCGACCAACTTTCTGATGATCCTGGGCAGCGCGGGCGTGGTCTTTGGCGTGCATCGCGCCGGGGGGCGGGTGCTGTTGGTGCCCGGCGTGTGCATCGTGATCGCTGAGGGCGTCGTCCTGCTCCACGCGATGCAAGACCTCAATACCCTGATGCCTGGGCTCGACCTGATCGGCGCAGTCTGCACCGGGTACGCATGTTGGCACGCGACGCAGTTGCCCAAGGGGCGGGCCGTGATCGCGGCGGTGACGCTCGGGCTCGTGTGCGTGCTGGGGATCGTCGGACTCCACGAAATCTTTATCCAGCACCCGCAAACCGTCGAGGTCTATGAATCGAGCAAGGAATCCTTCCTCGCATCGCACGGATGGGCGCCCGGATCGTTCCAGGCGCGGACCTTCGAGCGACGACTCATGCAGCCGGTCCCCACGGCGTGGTTCGGGCTCTCCAATGTCTACGCCAGTTTCGTCGGCGCGATGACGATCGGGCTTGCGGTACTTGCTTGGCGAGAACGAAAATCCAAGTTGTTGCCGATGTACTTTACGGGTGCGTTGCTCGGCGGCGTGCTGGTGGTGCTTTCACGCTCGACGGGGGCGATGGGTTCGATGCTGATCGCGGTTGGAATCCTTGGTTTGTGCGCATGGAGAACGAAACTCCGTGTCGGGGTACTGACCATCATTGCGAGCCTCGGAGTCGTTGGAGCCGTGATCGCCCGCGGGTTCATCGGCGAACGGATCGGTGAACTCAGCATCTTGTTTCGCTCGCAGTACATGCAGGGCGCAGCAAAGATCTATGGCGAGCACCCGATCATGGGCGTCGGCCCGGGCAACTTTCAGGACGACTACGCCAGGCTCAAACCCCCCACCTCGCCAGAGGATGTCTCCAGCCCGCACAGCATCGCGTTCGATTTCATCTCCAACCTCGGCATCGGCGGGATGGCGTTGCTAACGGTCTTTGTGATGATGGTGTGGTCGATCTCGCCACGCCGATCGGTCGAGCAACTCGGCGTCGAAAAACCAGATACTCGGTTTCTTGTACGGGTGATCGGGCTGGTCGTCGTGACGTGCACCGCGGTCTCGATCCACCTCGCAACCGGGACAATGGACCTCGAACTCATCGGCGTGCAAGCATTCGGGATGACCGGGTGGGCAGTTGTGGCCTTCCTGATCGCATTGCGGGTGGATGAAGCAAGCCTGCGGTGGGTCATGGGCGGAGCGGCGGCCGTGCTGTTTGTGCACGGGCAACTCGATCTCACGCCGACCTTTGCGGTGTCGGCGCCGTTGTTCGCGGTGATGATCGGGGGGGCGGGCATCATCAAGCCCGCACGATCAACGAAAATGGGCACGATTGCACTGGTGCTCTTGGCAGCGGCGGGCTTGTGGATTGGCATATTGATCGGTGCCCAGTCGATCCGCGTGGTCGCTTGGGATAATGCACTGGATCGCGCGGGCACCGCTGCCCATGAATCAGCCAAGCGGAAAGCAGAGAACCCGACCGACCCGGCGATGCTACAGCAAGAACTCCGCGCCCGGATGCAGGCAGCACAGGATCTGCTGATCGCAGCGATCGCCCGACCTGACCACACCCCGACATGGATCGTGAACAACGAGCAGATGCTGCTGCTTCTGACGAGCAACCCAAAGAACCCGCCATATACTTCTGAGGACTGGTCCCAGATCACCAAATCAATACTCAAAGGATTCAACGAACCGGACACGATCCAGACTGCCAAGCGTTTGCGGTGGGCTGGCACCTTGATTCATTCGATGGATCGGCATTTCGTCAGGGGACCCGATCGAACCCATTGGCGAGAGCAAACGGTTGGGTATTGGATGCAAGCCGCCGAGTCCACGCCTCATGATCCGAATCTGGCGGTGATGATAATGGATGGGCACCTTGCTCTTGATAACCAACTTGGAGACAAGAATCAGGCCCAAGAATGGGCAATCCGGGCTCTGGAAATCAATGAACGGATGCATCTGGACCCGCTTCGCCAGTTTGATGCCAAGACCCTTGCCCGGGTCCGCGAGATCGCGGGTCAATAGCGGGTTTTTGGGTTGATTACACGCGAATCAGGGCTACGATTCTGGACTTGGATTCCTCTGTGCTCTACTTTGGGCATTTTCCGGAATCCTTTGTTTGACAAGGCTTTGAGCGATTGAGTCGCCTGTTGTGTTCGATGTGAACGCGGGCGATACGAGGAGTGCACCGACATGGACGAACCATCCGAACCCGACCCGGCAGGTGATGTATCCTTCGATGCGCTCGGCTGAGTCCAACTCACCGGCGAACAAGTCTCCCCCCAAATAAAAAAGAATCGCCTCGCATCGCGATGCAGGGCATCGTGACCATCGGCGGAAGTACCCGCCGGGGCAACCAGAAGAACCAACGACGAAAACGACCTGAAGAGGAATCGAAATCATGGCAAGCGACCTTTCATACATCAGAAACATCGGGATCTGTGCCCATATCGACGCGGGCAAAACCACCGTCACCGAACGCATCTTGTACTACACCGGCAAGAACTACAA
>JAESUL010000202.1 GCA_016763115.1 Phycisphaerales bacterium
CTCGATCAGTTCTCGATCGACCGACTCTTGCCCGCCGACCCACGGGCGCACACGCATGCGGTGTCGTCCTTTGGGACTTATTTTTACAACTTCAACTGCAATCCAAGGCTGGCCGACGGGCGAGAGAACCCGTTCGCCGATGCGCGGGTGCGCCGGGCGTTTGCGATGTGCATGGACAAGCAATCCATCGCCGACGAGATCCGTCGGCTCGGCGAGCCCGTCGCCTCGACGCTCATTCCGCCGGGCTCTATCGGCGGGTACACCTCGCCGAGGGGGCTCAAGAACATCTCTGATGCAACGACCCAAGACGAGCGCCAAGCGATCATCGACGAGGCCAAAGCGTTGCTCAAAGAAGCCAACTACCCCCAAGACTTCGTCGTCACCCTCTCATTTAATAAGGATTCCGGGCACGACCTGATCGGGCAGGCCATCGCCAAGAGTTGGCAGAAACACCTTGGTATCCAGACCTCGCTCTCGCAGAAAGAACTCAAGATTTTCCGCGATGACCTCAAAGACCACCAGTTCATGACCGCACGCGCCGGATGGTTCGGCGACTACGGCGACCCAACCACCTTCCTGGACATCAACCAATCCGAGGACGGCAACAACGACCGGGCGTACAACAACCCCGTCTACGACGACCTGCTCAGGCGAGCGGGACTTGAACTCGATACCGAAAAACGCATGGCACTCTTGAGTGAAGCCGAGCGGATCATTGTCCAAGAGGACCTGCCGCTGATACCGATTTTTCATTACGCGACGATTTACATGTTCGACCCGCACAAGATCACCGGGCTGTCGACACATCCACGAACGAAACAGGATGTATTCCTCATCGATGTGCTCGATGACGATCTCGGGCCCAACGAGCCGCGCCCGATGCGCCACGCGGAGGTTTCCCCATGATGACCATGATCCTGCGTCGGCTCGCGTTTTTGCCGCTCACGCTTTTGGTGATCTACACGATCACCCTTGCGCTCGCATGGGCGGTGCCCGGCAATCCCCTTGAAAACCCGGACAAACGACCCAAGCCCGAAGTCATCGAGCAGATGAACAAGCAGTACAACCTCGATTCATTCCCCAAGTTTTATGTCTCGTACCTTGATCGAGCGACGGGGGTTCACTACGCGCGTGATTGGATGAGCGGTCGGCTCGCCGATGATGTTGCCCGCGCATCGCAAGCCGGGTTCCCGCCTCCGAGCCGACCCGTCTTTGACTTTGGACCATCATTGCAGTACGACGATCTGACGGTCAACGAGATCATCGGGTCATCGTTGCCCGTGTCGGCGACGCTCGGGCTGACCGCGATTTTTATCGCCGTCATTGTCGGGACCGGTGTCGGCATCATCGGCGCGACCCGCCCAAACACCATGGTGGACCATTCCACGCTTATCATCGCGATGATCGGGATCTCGCTGCCCAGCTTTGTCATCGGCACCGCGTCGCTGCTCGTGTTCTCGGTGTGGCTCGGGTGGTTCCCGGTCGCCCAATGGGGCACGCTGCGGAGCATGGTGTTGCCGGCGGTCACGCTCTCGTTGCCGTTCATCGCCTACATTGCTAGGCTCACCCGCATGGGCATGATCGATGTGCTCGGCGCCGATTTCATCCGCACCGCTCGCGCCAAGGGCGCATCGGAGCGGTCGGTGCTGCTCAAGCACGCGCTGAAAAATGCGTTCTTGCCCGTGCTCTCGTTCCTCGGCCCCGCGACCGCGATGGCCATGACCGGCTCGTTTGTCGTCGAGCGCGTCTTCACCGTGCCCGGCATCGGGCAGCACTTTGTCAACGCGGTCCAAAACAAAGACCTCTCGCTCATCATGGGCGTGGTCTTGGTGTTCGCAACAATGCTGATCGTGTTCAACCTGGCGGTCGATGTGCTCTACCGATGGATCGATCCGCGGATCGTCTAGGGCTCTTCTCTAGATCAGAGTCTGGGTGCCACTACTCGCCCAAAGGGCGCAGTAGTGCCCAATCCGCCACAAAAACAAGCACATTCACACCACAACCAACTGGAACAAACCACCATGACCAAACTCCTCGAAAACAAAGTCGCCATCATCACCGGCGCCTCCTCCGGCATAGGCGAGACCGCCGCCATCGCACTCGCCAAAGCCGGCGCATCCGTCGTCCTCGGCGCACGCCGCCAGGACAAAGGCGAAGCCGTCGCTCAACGCATCCGTGACCAAGGCGGCAAAGCCGTCTTCCTCAAAACCGATGTCACCGACAGCGCACAAGCCCAGGCACTCGTTGACCTCGCAGTCTCCGAGTTCGGCGGGCTCGACATCGCCTTCAACAACGCCGGAACCGACGGCCAATCTGGACCCATCACCGACATCGACAGCAACGCCTACGACACCATCTTCGACACCAATGTCAGAGGCGTCTGGAACGCGCTCCGCGCCCAGATCCCCGCCCTCAAAGCCCGAGGCGGCGGCTCGATCATCAACACCTCCTCCGTCCTCGGCACCAGAGGCGTCGCCGGCATGAGCACCTACGCCGCCTCCAAGTTCGCCGTCGAAGGGCTCACCAAATCCGTTGCCCTCGAGGTCGCCAAGGACAACATCCGCATCAACGCCGTCGCACCGGGACCCATCATCACACCCCTGCTCGAAAACGCCACCGGCGGCAACACCGACGGGTTCAACGCAATCATCCCCCAAGGCCGCCCCGGCACCACCGACGAAGTCGCCCCCTCGGTCGTCTTCCTCGCATCCGACCAAGCCAGCTACATCACCGGGCACTCGCTGACCGTCGGCGGCGGCGCAACCGCCGGCTTCGTGACTGGCTAATCCGATACCAACTCCACGGACCAATCATCCGTTTCCCCTAGAGCCGCCCGGCCGTGTGTCTGGGCGGCTCTCTTTATGAAACGCTGCGTGAGATATTACTTCGTGTCTTGAGTTTCAGGTCCAACGACGATCACCGCATCGTCTCCAAACTCGTGCCGGTAGCCTGATATAAACTGTTCGATGACTTCATTGGACAGCGGGGTCATGGTGTAGTTTTTCAGCGAATC
>JAESUL010000203.1 GCA_016763115.1 Phycisphaerales bacterium
GAGTTCTGTGGATGTATGTTCCAAGCCGCCGTCGCCGAGTTCCCAGACCCCGACTCCCTCCCCGCCATTGCCGCACGCCAGCACTACGAACGACTCTGCAGCGTCTTCGAATCCATGTGTACCCAGGCCCAACTCCAAGACCCCTCCGGACTCGCACGAAAACTGGCCCTGCTTGCCTCAGGAGCAAACTGCGTCGCCCGACAGGCCAAAAGCCGTGCTCCCGCCGACGACGCCCGAAGCATCGTCGAACTCCTCCTCGAAAGAGCAAGCTAAACCCACTTCAAAATAATCTTCAATCATGAAATAGAACGATCAGTCTGTGCGTTTACCAACTGCCAAAGATAAACGACAAACCACCACGAAAGGAACCGACATGCCCACCACAACAATCCATAGCCTTGGCACCGCTGATTTTGATGCATTTATCGCCTCGAGCACCCCAACCCTCGTCGATTTCTGGGCACCCTGGTGCGGCCCATGCAAAGCCCTCACCCCCACGATCGAATCCCTCGCCAACGACCTCGAAGGAAAGGCCCAGATCGCCAAAGTGAACATCGACGACCACAAAGAACTCGCGGTCCGCTACGCCATCGCTTCAATCCCCACCGTCCTCATCTTCAAAAGCGGCCAACTCACCAACACCCTCGTCGGCATCCGCCAACAAGAAGAATACAAACAAGCCCTGCTCGACTAATACCCCAACTTACCATCTCCTCTCTCTGAAAAATACCCCGCCCTCCAGCGGGGTATTTTTCCACACTCACCCTGCACAACCCCCTCCCCCCTATTGTCCCTCCATGGGCAAAGATCCGTGGCAAACCCCGGCAATGAAACAATGGACCGCGATCAAGGACAAGCATCCTGATTGCGTCCTCTTTTTCCGCATGGGCGACTTCTACGAACTCTTCGGCGACGATGCCGTCAACCTCTCACGCGACCTCGGACTCTCGCTCACCAACCGAGGCAACTCCATCCCCTTCGCAGGCGTCCCCCACCACCAAAAAAGTGTCTACCTCCAACGCGCCCTCGCCGCCGGGTACCGCGTCGCCGTCGTCGACCAACTCGAAGACCCCAAACAAGCCAAAGGCGTCGTCGATCGAGGCGTCACCCAGGTCGTCACCCCAGGCACCCTCGTCGACGAATCGCTCATGAACGACGGGCAAACCGTCCCGCTCGGCGCGGTCGTGTTCAACGACGATGAACACGCAGGCATCAGCATCGTCGAACTCTCCACCGGGCACTTCACCGTCTTCAACGGCACCCCCACCCAGTGCGCCGACGAACTCGCCCGCGCAGGCGTCTCGGAAATCCTCTACTCCCAGCCAAGCTCGGGCGACCCCGCCGAACGCGTCACCGACCTCGCCGAGCGCGTCGGTGCCGCCCTGACCGGGCGCGCAGGCTGGCACTTCCGTACCAATGAAGCCATCGAAGCAATCCATTCCCAGTTCTCCATCTCCACCCTCGACGGGCTCGGGCTCGACGAGTCCATGCCCTGCGTCCGCGCCGCCGGCGCGACCATCCGCTACCTCCGCGAAACCCAGGCCATCGACCGCGAACAATCCGCCGCGACTTCCGGCTCAGATTTCCAACGCCAACGCGCCACCCTGCAGCACCTCTCTACACCAGTCATCATCGACCGCACCCAAGCATGCACGATCGACGCGACGAGCCTCCGCTCACTGGAAATCGAACAAACCATCCGCGAGGGATCCCTGACCGGCTCGCTCGCCGGCGTTTTCCTCAGCGCACACACCGGAACCCGCTGCGTGCTGTCCACCCCGATGGGCAAACGCCTCCTCCGCCAATGGCTCACCGCCCCACGCACCGACCTCGCGACGATCAACGCCCGACACAACAGCGTCGAAGCGTTCGTCAACGACCGCACACTCGCCGCTGCACTCGGTGAAGTGCTTATCAACATCTGCGACATCGCCCGCATCACCGCCCGCGTCGCCCTCGGGCGCGCGACCCCCCGCGACCTCGGTGCGCTCGGCAGATCAACCGTCCTCGTGCGCACGCTGCTCGAAACCATCGACCAGTGCGAACCGCTCGCCGTGTACCACCAGCAACTCACCGAGATCCAAGCCGCGATCCTGCCCATCGCCGAGTTCATCAACACTTCATGCGTTGAAGAACCCCCCGCCCACCTCCGCGTCGGCGGGCTCATCCGCGATGGCGTCGACACCCAACTCGACGAGGCACGCAACCTCGAACGCGACGCCGGCGTGTGGCTCAATGACTACCAAGCCCAACCCATCGCCACACACGATCTTCCATCCATGAAAGTCGGATACACCAGGGTCTTCGGCTACTACATAGAACTCCCCCGCGGGCAAGCCGACAAGGCCCCCGTCGAGTTCACCCGCAAACAAACCCTCAAAAACGCCGAACGATACATCACCCCCGAGCTCAAAGAGTTCGAGGAAAAAGTCCTCACCGCGTCATCCCGCGCCGTCGAACGCGAGCATTTCTTGTTCGACCAACTGTGCGCACAAACACGCACCATCATCACCGAGCTCTCCGCCTTCTCTGCCATCGTCGCCAACCTCGACGCCCTGCTCGGGTTCGCTACCAAAGCACGCGATCGCGCCTGGACACGCCCAACGATGGTGACGCAATCCATCCTCGACATCCACAGCGGTCGCCACCCCGTCCTCGACGAAACCCTCGCCAGCTTGTTCGTGCCCAATGACTGCCAACTCGGCATCGAAGAATCACAAGCCAACCTCGCACTCATCACCGGGCCAAACATGGCCGGAAAGAGCACCTACATCCGCCAGAACGCGCTGCTCGTCATCCTCGCCCAAGCCGGCAGCTTCATCCCCGCCGACCGCGCGACGATCGGAGTCTGCTCACGCATCTTCACCCGCGTGGGCGCAGACGACGCGCTGCACCGCGGGCAATCCACCTTCATGGTCGAGATGATCGAGACCGCCAACATCCTCAACCACGCGGATGCATCATCGCTCGTCATCCTCGACGAGATCGGGCGGGGCACCTCGACGCTCGATGGCTTATCGCTCGCGTGGGCGATCTGCGAATGGCTCGCAGAAACTGCACCGCGCACGCTCTTTGCGACGCACTATCACGAGATTACCGAGCTCGAAGAACGGCTTGAAAACAAGGTCAAAAACCTCAA
>JAESUL010000204.1 GCA_016763115.1 Phycisphaerales bacterium
CAACCCATCCACCCCGTGCTCGGGCTCCAGCCGTTCGAGGCACGCGAGGTCGCTTTCAAGCTTGGGTTCGTGGGCAAGCAGGTCAACCAGGCGGTCGGCATTATGCTCAAACTATCCGAGTTGTACCACGCCAAGGATTGCTCGCTTGCCGAGATCAACCCGCTGATCGTCACGCCACCGACCGAGACTTATCCCAACGGGCAGGTGCTCGCGATCGATGCGAAGTTCAACTTTGACGACAACGCCATGTTCCGCCAGAAGGACATCGCCGCACTCGCCGACCCCAACGACGAGGACCCCGCAGAGGTCGCCGCCGACAAGTTCGGCATGTCCTACATCGCGCTGGACGGCAACATCGGGTGCCTCGTCAACGGCGCCGGGCTCGCAATGGCCACCATGGACACCATCAAACTCTTCGACGGCGAGCCGGCCAACTTCCTCGATGTCGGCGGCTCGGCGACCGAAGAAGCCGTCACCGAAGCGTTCCGGATTATCTTGAGCGACAACGCCGTCAACGGCATCTTGGTCAACATCTTCGGCGGCATCATGCGCTGCGATGTCATCGCCCAAGGCATCGTCAACGCCGCCAAATCTATCGGATTCAGCGTGCCACTGGTTGTGCGGCTCGAAGGCACGAATGTGGAAGCCGGCCGAAAGATCCTGCAGGACGCTGCGGGCGATCTGCCAACGCTGCAGGCGGCGAGTGATCTTGGAGATGCGGCACAGAAGGTTGTTGCGGCGGTGGGGTCCTAATGATTTCACAATGCACCAATGCTGTCTCTATTGCCGATCTCGAATTGGATAGCTTGTCAACTTCTACGGATGTACTCGAAGAATGTCTCCCCAGTTCACTGCGTGAGATGGAGTTGACTCAGAGCCTGATCCCCTCTTTGGCCAAATCACCTTCCGATATCAACCTGATCGACAACGCCCTTCGTCAAGTGCCAACAAAGCATCGGTTGCTCTGCCATGATTCAACCAAGGCCGATTTCTTGATGCCCAACAGCGTCCATCTCATTGTCACTTCCCCTCCCTATTGGACTCTTAAAAAATACAACGATTCTGATGGCCAACTGGGTGATATTTCTGAATACGACAAGTTCCTCATCCTCTTGGACCAAGTCTGGGAACACTGCCACCGTGCTCTTGTACCCGGCGGACGGCTTGTATGTGTCGTAGGTGATGTCTGTCTTTCGCGGCGAAAAAACAACGGTCGCCATACGGTCGTCCCGCTCCACGCCTCGATCCAAGAGCACTGCCGAGTAATTGGCTACGACAATCTGACACCAATCATCTGGTACAAAATTGCAAACGCTGCGTACGAATCCAGCGGAGGCGGGGCAGGATTTCTTGGAAAACCATACGAACCAAATGCGGTTATATAAAATGATATCGAGTTTATTCTGATGCAGCGAAAGGCCGGAGGCTACCGCAAACCGACAAGCAGCCAGAAACTCCTCAGCGTCATCGCAGAAGACCGCTACAGCAAATGGTTCCGCCAAATCTGGTCAGATGTCACAGGAGCGTCAACCAAAGACCATCCAGCCCCGTATCCAGTCGCTTTGGCGGAAAGGCTCATTCGCATGTTCAGCTTTGCAGGCGATGTTGTGCTCGATCCGTTTGCAGGGACCGGCAGCACCCTTATCGCAGCTGCGAACGCCGGACGAAACTCTATCGGCATTGAACTCGATCCTGAGTACACCAAATTTGCGGCAGATCGGATTGTGACGAGTTGTACTGATCTCTACACCCAACCAGACATCATGGTCTCCATGTGATGAAAGATTCTCAACTCAAAGACAGAGTAGAAAAAGCGATTCGTCAGTTCTGGTCCGTGCGTGAAGACCAAGGAAAACGCCAAGGCAAGAAATCCGACAAAGATCGTGGTACTCGATCCAAGGTGACCGGTGGACGACAACTCGACGGCTTCACCCAACTCTTCTGCGAACTCTGCCAAGATGCCGGCGTTCAAGAAGATTCGATCAGAATAGGCACGAAAGAGGTGATCCTGCCCGGATTCTTTCGTCCAACAAAGAGATGGGATCTCATCGTCGTAGTAGACAACTGCTTGCTTGCTGTTATCGAACTCAAATCACAGCTTGGTTCACTCGGAAACAATGCGAACAACCGAGCCGAGGAGGCAATCGGAAACGCACATGATTTCTGGACGGCTTACCGAGAAGGTGCCTTTAAGCCTTCTCCAAGACCTTGGCTCGGCTATCTTTTCCTACTCGAAGACTCGGAAAAATCGAATGCGCCCGTGAAAGTAGACGAGCCACATTTTAAGGTGTTTCCAGAGTTCAAGGACGCCAGCTATGTAGATCGCTACTCGATACTCTGCCGAAAGCTGCTTCGTGAGCGGATGTATGATGCCGCTGCCTTAATTTTGAGTGTTCCAAACTCCACGGCAAATGGTGAGTTTTCCGAGCCAGAGCCAGAGGCAACCATCAGTAGATTCACAAAATCCCTTGTGGCCCATGTTTCGACAAACATAAACTAACGCCGGGTGCCATGCTGGTGGCGTCTTCGGCACCTGCATGTCTTCTCAACCCCCATAAGACCTGCACATGCTGCGCATGAACAGGGCACCCGCCGCCTCTTCGGCGCAGTCGGGTTTCAATCACTCACAAATCCCATCCAAACGCCTCTCCCACGCCTGCCCCCAACTCTTGGGAATCACATACCCACGCAACGATTCCCAAAAGCACGGATCGCATCACCCATTTTCAATTCAACATAAAAAACGCACGCTATTCGGCATTCTGAGCCGGATCACAGCGCCCTACCCACGAATTATCAGTTTCATATCCGAGTTGAACAAGCACATCGCCCGCCAGCCCGTCAAACACCTCGGCAGCTTCTCTGGTAAAATGGTTCTTCCAGTCTCCAACCACACCCTTGCGAATAAATGACCCTTTATCTTCTTCGCCTGGGTTTCGCCCGGTCATCCGCTTCATCGAAAAATGATCCACCGCACGCTCTATTTGATCTTCATTGAGTCTGTCGCTGGCAAGCGAAGAAACATGCTTTGTCACCGCCGCAACACAATCATGCCGCAAGTCCTCGTATTTCAGATAATGCACCTTGGGTTGATTCATCCAGGCGAGATTATGATCCCGCCAATTCTGCCGGCACCCCACTGGCTTGGCAAACAAGTGCTCAATAAACGCTGGAAGGTTTGCTTGAACATCTTGAAAATCAGCATTTTCTCCGAGTATTTTTCGCAATTTATCAATATAAATATCGACATTTTTCTGATTCGGATTCCCCACCTTGCGTGTGAAATGAAAGTAAAAAGACACCATCACATCTCGACCATCTCGCATCAAGTAAGTGCAGTTCTCAAATTTTGGATGAAACTTCCAGTGGTTATGGATAACACTCGGCATCGCAACGGGCAACCGTGAATATTGAGCAAACGGAAGGGCGAGTGATTCGGCCAACATGCGACACACCCATGTCCCGCCGCACTTGGGATACTCTACCAAGGGATAATGCGGAATAGACGACGCATATCTGATCGAAATAGAACGCGTTATCTCTGTTGACACCCGCTCAAGCAGTGGATTGATGTTCATACACGATTCCTCACTCC
>JAESUL010000205.1 GCA_016763115.1 Phycisphaerales bacterium
GCCCGCCGGGGCTCAACGGCTCGGACGGAGATCAGGTTTCGGTCACCGCGGATTGATACCGCTTGATCTGCTTTGGTCTTCGTTTCTTAGGCGTGAAGATCACGCTGACCACATCGATGCGGATGGGTGAATCGCGGTACTCAGTCTGTTTCTTGATCGCGCGGGCGAGGGTGCGGAGCTTGGTTTTTTTGGCTTGGGTGATGCTTGCGGTGGGGTCGATCTGGATACGCGTATCTTCGGCGTGCAGCCTGGCCTTGACCTCGACGACGATGATCGTGCCTGTTTTTTTCTCTCTGCACAGCAGGTCGATCTCGCCCATGCCAAGGCGCAGGTTCCGGGCGATGACCACGCACCCGTTCCGCTTCATGTACCGGGCGGCAGCGTCTTCGCCTTGGACCCAAATCGTTTTTTCACGCCTTGCCCACACGATAAAACTCGCTCACTGCTTGGGCAGGTACCGCTGCTCGGCGACTGTAATCAGTTCGATTAGCAGGTCGTCGCGCGAAGAATAGTGGGCCCGACTGAGCAGGCGTTCGAGGTATTCGCGCTGCTCGGTTTGTCGCCGTTCGTTGGTGATCTGGCTTTGGATGGTGAGTTGGGCATCGTAGAGCGAGACCGCTTCGTGCTCGATGTTCCGCAACTTGATCCAGTAGGTCGATGCGCCGGCCTCGAATGGCCCGGCCTGTTCGCCTTCGCTCAACGACCAGGCGTGCTCGTTGAGGATGTCGAGCCCGTAGAACTTGGTGGTCGCGTAGGTTTCTTTGATTGGGAATGACTCGAGCCCGCCCTCGTCGGGCTTGAAGGTATTGAGTTTCGAGCGGGCGATTTTCTTGAACGATTCGCCGCCCTCGAACATCTTGACGACCTCGGCGACCTTGTCAGCGTCGGAGGTGAACACGCGGATTCGACGGAAGTTGGCGGTTGGTGGCGGGATGTATTTCTCGATATCTCGCTCGTACCGTTGCTTGATATCTCGCCAGGACACATTGACGCGCCGGTTGATCTCGCGGTAGAGCGTGCTTCGAATAAGCGTGTCGGCTTCCTGTCGACGGAGAGATTCTTCGAGGGTCATGCCTTGCTCTTCGAGAATACGCTGGTTGGCCAGTTCAGACGAACCGAGGTTTTTCGAGAGCAAATCGTTGCGGAACCCTTTGAGGAACGAGCGGAGCCCGAGGCGTTGCTGTTGGGACAACGACGCGAGCGCTTCGGCGCGGAGCAACTCGTCAGCGATAATCCCGTCGAGCCTCGTCGCGATGGTCCGACCCGCGATCCGTCCCCAGTTGGCGTTGTTCTCGCGGCTGCCCTCTGCAATCAGCAGGTCCTCGATGGGCGCGAAAAACTCATTGATGTAGATCGGGTGCCCGTTGATATCACCCACCTTGGCATCAAGGAGAATAAGTTCGTTCGAGTTGATCTCTATGATTGGGTTTGATGTATTTGGGCGGGTATTGAAGTTGGGCGAGGAGAGCGTAATGGGGTCGCCCAAGGATTGCTTGGTCTGCCCCCCTTGATCGGGTGTCGAGGCTCGCGGTGTAGTGGGGGCAGCGGCTTGCGCGTTGGTGTCGAGGAAATCGGCCTCGTGGACACGCCTGAGTTTCTTGGAGTCCACCGAGGAAACCTTGTGATTCGTGCACCCGCTCATCAAGAGCGCAGCAGCCAATCCCACAATTGCCAGGGTGAGATTGAGGGCGGTTTGGTGGGTGTGTTCTTGGTTCATGGACACTGATCCTTCCTTTTCACTGTCCTAGGATACTTGCAAAGCACCCGGAGGACACGATGTCAGACAAAGAACAGCCCAAGATTATCATTGATGACGACTGGAAATCGTCCGCACAGGCCGAAAAAGAGAAACTCGTCCAAGCGGAGCACGATGCCGCCCAAGCCGCTGCGGAGGGCAAGACCCCCGGGCTGCCCGAGCAGATCGGGTTCAAGGAAGTCATTTCCATGCTCGCCACGCAGGCCTTGATGTACATGGGGGCTTTCCCCGACGAATCCGGGCGGGCGATGGTCTCGCTCGATGTCGCCAAGATGAACATTGATATGCTCGGGGTCATCCAAGAGAAGACCAAGGGCAACCTCTCCGAAGAAGAGAAAAAAATGCTCGACGGCACCATCACCGAACTCCGATACCAGTTTGTCGAGGTGACCAAGGCGGTCTCCAAGGCAGCAGCGGACGGCACGCTCGAGCAGATGCAACAGCCTGCGCCGGGGGCCCCCGATCTGGGTGCCAATCCGGGCGGGCCAAGCCTGAAGTTCTGATTTCTGCTAGAGTGAATCAGAGGCAGTAAATAAAGGATCAAGGTGTCACTTTTTCCTGTCTTGCCCAAACACGATGGACAGTTCAAACGAACTCACAGACGGGAGCACCCAGGTGAGCACCAAAGACGGGTTTATGCAACGGCATCATTTCCTCCTCCGGAGACTCCACTCCATGACCGGGATCGTCCCTATCGGGATGTTCTTGATCGTGCACCTGACGACCAACTCCACCATCGCGTGGGGCGGGGCCAACACCCGAGCGCACGGCGATGGATGGATGGACCGATCAATCGCGACCTTCCAGCATGAGGTCGAGTTCATCAACAACATGCCTTTGTTGTTGCTGATCGAGATCTCACTGTGGTTGGCGATCGGGTTCCACTCGATCTTGGGCGTGTACTACGCCATGAGCGGCGCCAACAACATGGGCTCGTACAAGTACATGGGCAACACCCGCTACGCCCTCCAGCGTCTGACGGGGTATTTCGGGATCTTCTTCCTGTTCTACCACATCGCAACCTTGCGGTGGGGGTGGTCGTGGTTGGTTCCGGGTGGTGCGGTGTGGTCGCACGAGTTCGCGTCCTCGACCTTTGCAGCCGCGATCCAGGGCTCGACTGAGGGGTACACGGGCATGGGGGTTTTGGTCTCTGTGTTCTACTTCGTCGGCGTGAGCGCATTGGTGTTCCACTTCGCCAACGGCGTGTGGAGCGCAGCGATCACCTGGGGCCTGACCGTATCGCATGAATCGCAGAAACGCTGGGGCTATGTGTGTGCCGGTCTCGGTGCGGGATTGATGGCGATGGCGTGGGTTTCGGTCCTCGGGTTCGCCACGCTTGATTATGACCGGGCGAGGGCGGTTGAACTCGAGACCAGGGACGAAGAGCCCGCAGCATTGACCGATCACGAGGTCACCGATGCGACCGATACAGAACACAACGGCGGGTAGCCAATACACCCTGCGTGCACGCACGCAGCACGGAATGAGAATGCCATGA
>JAESUL010000206.1 GCA_016763115.1 Phycisphaerales bacterium
GAAAACGCCCAATCGGCGATCATGGTGGGCGATCTGTACTCCACGCGGGCGGACAATGTTGATTCGGCGTTGAAGCCCAGCGAGGGTCGGATCGCGCGGTACGCGCGGGGCAAGGATTATCACAAGGTGATGAAGAAGCGGCTGATCGCGCTGGCCGACGAACTCCGCGTGATGTTCCCCGATGATGATTTTCGGGTGTTCGTGGATACCGCGCCGGTGCTCGAGCGTGAACTCGCCCAGCGGGCCGGGCTCGGATGGACGGGCAAGCACACGCTGACGATCCACCCAAAGGGCGGGAGCTATTTTCTGCTCGGCGGGATTTTGTCAACGCGCCGGTTCGCAACCCCGGTTGAGCAAGAACCAATCACCGACCATTGCGGCTCGTGTACCCGGTGCATCGACGCCTGCCCGACCGATGCGATCACCCCTTACGCAGTCGATGCGCGAAGGTGCATCTCGTACTTGACGATTGAGCTGCGGACCGAAATTGATGCAGAGTTTCACTCAGCGATCGGTGATTGGGTCTATGGGTGTGATATCTGCCAGGAGGTGTGCCCGCACAACTCGGCGCGCACAATCGAGCAACTCGGCCCCAACGCGGGCACCATCCACGAGGCGTACACACCGATGCGGGACCGGTTCGATCTGCTTGAAATACTCGGATGGACCGAAGACGATCGGCGTGAAGCATTCAAGGGATCTGCGCTCAAGCGAGCCAAGCTCGACATGATGCAACGCAACGCACGGATTGTGCTGAAAAATCAGTCCGAAGTTTGAGGCTTAGTTCGCTTGTTCGCGCGCGTATTGGGCACAAATGCCATCGCGATGAGCAAAACGATGCCGATGGTCAGCCAGGGGGTGTGTCCTTCGATGAATCCCATCCAGAACATGGGTGCCGCGATGCCGATGGCGAGGTACAAGTAGAGGTTCTTGGTCGGGCGACCGCCTTTGCGGGCGCGGACGATGCGGTAGAGAACATAGGCGGGGAAGAGCAAGCCGTAGGCGCCGAGGTAGTTGCGGTACACAATCTCGCCCGCAGAAAGCCCGGCGTGGTGTGCGATTTGTGGGACAAGCAGGGCGACGATTCCTGATGCGATTGCTAGCCCGTAGGTGAGTTGGAGTGGGGGTCCGCCCTTTGGAAGCAGGGGTAAGCGGGCGAGGTGGACGCGGACGGTGAAGATCCATTGGCACATGATGTGGGCGAGGATCGCCGCGCCCATGAGCGGGTGGATGGTGATTGCTTCGGCGTTGCCGTTGAGGGTCTCGATGATGAGCCCGGAATACTGGAAGGTCAGCACGATCATCGACGCGAACATGATTCCGAATCCGAGGGTGAACCCGATGCGGCTGTTTTTGGTCGAGCCGAGTTGCTGTCGTCCGTGGTGGAAGGTCGCGTCGAGGTACGGGTTGAGGGCGAACCCGAGCACGCTCAGGGGTATCAGCCAGATGATCCCGGTGCTCAGGATTGATTCATTGTTGATGTTGGCGATGACCTCGGTGGTCTTGGGCGAGATCGCGTCGGGGTAGACAAAGGTGGCGATCAGGATCGCGGCGCTGGCGATCCAGAGGACGATGGCGAGTTGGGATTCGCGTCCCATGCGGACGCCTCGTCCGGTGACGACGGTCCACGCAACCGCGACCGCGCCGGCGCCGAAGAGGTATCCCTCGGGGATCGGGAGCATTGCTTGTGCAAAGCCAAAGAGCCAGACGATCCAGAACACATGGAACGCGATGGTGATGACCGAGAACCATCCGACCGCTGCGGCGTGGTCGCGGACCATCTTGATGGATTGGTTTTTCGTGGTTAGCACCCAGCCCATCAGCGCAGCGCCGAGAACATTGGGGATGGCAAAGATCATGTACCCGGCGATTCCGAAATCGCGGAGGATCAACGCGGGAAAGAACATCCCGATGCACCATGTCCACGAGCACCCGAGGTACGCGGCCCATCGGATGGTGTTCATTGTTGAACCTTCTCCGGGTTGGTCTGCGTTCATGATTCGGTATTCTCAGCGGGGTTTTCTGTGCTGATCTTGATGGCGGCCTGGCGTTGGGTTTTCTTGTTTTTATGGTGTGCTTTGGGCGTGATGTGGAAGGTTGCGTAGCACCGCCCGACGCGCTTGGGCTTGGGTGGTGGTTTGCCCGTTGATTTGCGTTCTTTGCGTCGTTTCTTGGACCCGAGGGGGAGCATCTGCACGATGTCCATGACGATGAGTGCGTTGAACTCGCCGCCGGCTTCAACGAGGGCCTTGATGTCGTCGCGTGGGGTGATTCGGTATTCTGCCGGACCCAGGCACGGGCGGAGGAACTTGTATTCGAGGTGCTTGCAGACGACGGTGTAGTCGCCGCCGCACATCCCAAAGACATAGGTCCCGCCCGCGATTTCCGAGTTGCCAAGCAGGGCGGCCCCGGCCATCGCGTTGTACCAGTTTTTGTTGAATCTGCGGAAGGGGAGGGTGGCTTTGAAGGTTTTTTCGTCGATCCGCTTCATCGTGATACCCGAGCGGAAGGCGTAGGGGAGCCAGATCAATGAACACACGCGGTGCCAGAAGTTGTTGCGAGTTGAGAGTTTGGAAATGAACGCCTCGGCCCGCTCAAAGAGGGTGGGCTTGCGCTTGATGTTGGTCGGATCATGCGGCGCAGTCACCGCAGCAGAGCCCTCGGCAACGGGCGTCAGTTCAGCGTTCGGCGATGGATTGGGCACGGTGGTGGGCATGTCGCTGTCAGATTATAGATCAGATACCAGCGTTTATGGGGTTGAGGGCGTGGATTCTGCAGCTAGTTCGTACCACCCGTTTTCGGTTCTCTGGACACGCTGAATCGGGTTTCCCGGCTCGTGATCGAGGCACAGCACCCATCCACGCTCGGCGGCTTCGTGCAAGAACCACCCCTTGGTGACCATCGAGGTGTACGACTCGACATCGTATGAGAGTGAGTACGCCTGCCCGATATGGTGCGTTGTGGGCATGACATCGGGGGTGAAGACGATTGTTTGCCCCTTGTCGTCGGTGAACAGCACCGCCTGCTGCCCCCAGGTGTGCCCCGGTGTGAGGAACACATGGACCCCCGGCAGAACCTCGGTCATCCGCTCTTCGAGCGGTGCTTTGGGCATGTCAGTGCGGGAGGGTTTGCGGTTCATCGGGAAGGGGCGTTTGGCATCGATGAGCCGAAGGCGGGGGCGGCCGTCACCAAGCGTGAGTGACTCGTCCTCGAACGGCAGCAGGTGATCGCGGTAGTAGGTCCGCGTCATGACCGAGTCGTTGTTGCGGGCGTCTTTCCACTCGCGGGTCTGGACGATGAGTTCGGCGTTGGGGAAGGTGAACTTGATATCGGTGCAATCGCCCGACGCGGCTCCGGGTTTGGTGGCGGTCCAATCCGGAGTTTCGCCCTCGCGGCACCGACGGGTCAAACCGCCGGCGTGGTCAAAGTGCAGGTGGGTGACGATGGCAGCGTCGATATCGGCGA
>JAESUL010000207.1 GCA_016763115.1 Phycisphaerales bacterium
CGCCCACCGCCCTGCTCATCCCCCTGCTCATCCTCCCCATCATCCCCGTCTGTTTGGCAACCCTCTACATCGTCTCCGCCTTGGGTGTGTATCTCCGCGACACCGACCAGGTCGTCGGCGTGCTCGCCGGCGTGCTCATGTTCCTCAGCCCCGTCTTCTACCCAATCGAACGCGTCCCCGAACCCTTTCGCGCCATCGTCCGCGCCAACCCCATGACCGAGGTCATCACCTGGGTCCGCGGCGCACTCTTCGAGGGCACCTTGCCCCAATGGTGGCGCGTTGCAATCTACATGCTCATCGCTTCGGCCCTGTGCGCCCTGAGCTACGCCCTCTTCATGCGTGCCAAGAAGGGATTCGCCGATGTCCTCTAATACTGCACCCATGCCGGTTCTTGAAGCCCGGAATCTGGGCAAGTCCTACATCATGTACCCCACCGAAACCCGTAGACACTTCGCCCTAGTCACCGGAAAACAAGGCGATGCCCCCTCACACTGCGCCCTCAAGGATCTCGATCTTGATCTCTACCCCGGCGAATGCCTCGGGATCGTCGGACGCAACGGGGCCGGAAAATCCACACTCCTCCAACTCATCTGTGGCACACTCCAGCCAACCACCGGCACCGTCCAAGTCAACGGGCGGATCTCCCCGCTGCTCGAACTCGCCTCGGGGTTCAGCCCTGATTTCACCGGTCGAGACAATGTGTTTCAGAAAGCCGCCATCCTCGGCTTGACACGCAAGCAAACCGAAGAGCGGTTCGATAAAATCGCCGAGTTCGCCGACATCGGTGATTTCCTTGACCGCCCCGTGCGGATCTACTCCAGCGGGATGCTCGCCCGGCTCGCCTTCGCGGTCTCCATCCATGTCGATGCCGACATCCTCGTCCTCGACGAGATCCTCGCCGTCGGCGACGCCGCCTTCCAACGCAAATGCCACGCGCGGATCGCCCAACTCCGCAGCGAAGGCACCGCCATCCTGCTCGTTTCACATTCCACCGGCGCCATCACCTCGGCGTGCAGCCGAGCCATCCTGATCGACAACGGGCAATGCCTGCTTTCGGCAGACCCCAAAACCGTCGTCAGTTGGTACCACCGGCTCCTCGATGCAAGCCCAGCAGACGAATCGACCGTCCGCCAAGAAATCCTCCAAGCCAGCACCCAACCCGATGACCATCCGGTTCCCAGCACTCCCAGCACTCCTCAAGCCGCACAGCCATCGAACCCAACGCCACCCCAAAGCACGCCCACAGCCCAGTTCAATCCAAACATGGTCTCCAAATCCATCAATGAATGGGACCGACGCGGAGCAACCATCGAGCATGTCCGAATCGAGGACAACGACGGACGCCGGGTCAATATGCTCGTCCGCCATCAATCCTACGAGATGGTCTACGAGGTGCTCTTCGAGCGCAGTGTGTCCTACGCCCGGTTCGGGATGCTCATCCGCAACACCGAGGGGCTCGATGTGTTTGGGTGCTGCTCGAACCCCCCTGCCGAGGGCGTCGGTCCTGTTGCCTCGGGGCAACGGTTCACGGTCCGGTTCCGGTTCCGGGCGGCCCTCGCCCAGAGCGCGTATTTTTGTTGTGCCGGGGTCCTCGGCCCGGCGTGCGGAAACGAGCATTCTGAGGAGATCTACCTCCACCGAATATTCGACGCGACCGTCTTCCGCATCCAAGCATCGAGGACCCCGATGACCGCCGGGTACGCCGACCTCTCCGAACACCCCCAAGACGACCCCTACGGGCAATCGCTTGTGTCGATCGAGCACACAACCCAAACACCCACAAAGCAGCCATCGAACCCATAAGCCGCCGGGTTTTGTGCGACAATCCTGCCCAAGCACGCTTACAATACCCGCTGGGGATCAGTGAAAATCGCCGCCCAAAGAAGGGGCGGATTTGAGGGATGCGCATCGATGCCGAACCAGCCGGTCAATAGTTCCAACCCGGCCAACATGCCCGAGGCAGATCGCCCCTCAAAGCCCTCGGCCATCCTTGTCCTCGGCATGCATCGCAGCGGCACAAGCGCCGTCACGGGAGCACTTGGTCTCTTAGGCCCACAGATGCCATCGGACCCCCTTCCCCCAGTCCCCGATGCCAATGCCACGGGCTACTGGGAATCCGCATCCATTGTCGTCACTCATGACCGCTTGCTCAGCGAGATCGGTTTGCGGTGGGACATGCCCATGCTCAGCGCCATCGGGCAGCACGACATCCTCAAACAGATCGATTCCGCATCAGTCAACACCGACTGGGTCGAGCAACTCGCCCGATGCGTAAGAGATTCTTTTTCATTATCCGATGCATCTGCCCCTCCGATCGTGATCAAGGATCCGAGAATGTGCCGCCTTGTGCCGCTGTGGAAGCGAGTACTCAAGACACTCGACACCAAACCACTCTTCGTCCTGCCGATCCGCAACCCAAGCGAAGTCGCGGCTTCACTCAAAAATCGCGACGGACTCGAACTCGGAAAAAGCCTCTGGATCTGGCTCGATCATGTCCTCCGCGAAGAGTTCGAGACCCGCGGACATCCACGAGTGTTCCTCAGCTATTCTTCCCTCCTCTCCGATTGGAAAACAACCCTATCCAGCGTGGACCGCATCCTTGGGATCGATCTTCGGATCCAAGAGTGTGCGCACAAGGTTGACGAGTTCCTCTCCTCCACGCACAGACACCACACCGCCGACGATAATGATCTGCTGACACTCCCGCAGATCATTATCGACGCATTCAAGGAACTCGACACCGCGGCTACCCACGGCCGCGAACCAAACCCAGAAATCCTCGATGAGATCGCCCGCGAGTTTGACAGCATCTGTCGACTATCTGGATGCTGGATTACAGACACACAAAGAGAACTCAAGCAAGCCCAGCAGACAATCCATGATCTCAAAGAGCACGCCAAATCGCTGACAACCGATATCACAGATTCAAGGATTGAAAAAGACGAACTGCTACTCGATATCGATTCGCTCAACCTGATCCGCTCCAAACAGGAACAACAAATCGAAGCCGACGAGCAAACCATCCAAACCGCTCAATCCATGCTTGACCAGTCGAGAAAAGAAACCGCTTCCGCCGCGTCACAATGCGACACCCTCGCCGACCAACTGAAAAATGCTGAAAACTCGATCTCCATCGAGCAATCAGCCCACAACGAGAGCAAAAACGAACTCACACTCTCCAGAGGCGAAACAACGCAAGCCGAAACCCGCGCCGTGATGCTCGATAACGAGTTGAGCACTGTTCTTCAATCAAGCACCCCCGCCTTCGCCCTGCGAAAACTCCGCGCCAGCCATTCGTCGGCCCCCTCACGCCTCACGGTCCTCGGGCGCCGATCCGCGTTCATGCTCCGGATGCTCCGCCTAGCAAGCACCAGAACCGACGGGCTGCAAACCGTGCGTCAGATCCGCTCGCTCATGCACGATCCCTCGTTTGACCTTGTCTGGTACCGCGACCACTACGCCGATGTCCTCGCCAGCGGGCTGCATCCCGCCGAACATTTCATCCTCCACGGGCAGCGCGAGGGACGGGCGATGTCCTCCGCAGGCATCCTACATATCGGATCAGAGACCGCCTCCTCGGATCTTCACGAGCCAAGCGAACGGCTCATCGAATCCGCCAGGCGCGTGACGAACTCGTCAACAAAATCATTCAGTATCATCATGCCCACATGGAACCGCAAAGAGGTGATCTCTCGAGCGATTGATTCCGTCATCAGCCAGAGCTTCGGGGCATGGCAACTCATCATCGCCGACGACGGCAGCACCGACGGCACAGAATCCTTCCTGCGTGAAACCTACAAAGAACTCTTTGAGTCGAATAAAATAGTATTCCTATCTGCCCCGCACGCCGGCGTCAGCGCTGCAAGAAACCTCGCACTCGAAGCCGCAACCGGAGACTGGATCGCCTACCTCGATTCGGACAACGAATGGCACGAGCACTACCTGCTGATCACCGCCGGCGGGTACACCCGTGACAACACCCTGCGAACCGCCTACGCCGCGCTTCGTGTTGACGACCAAGCAACAGGACGAAAGTTTGTCCGCGCCTCATCGTTCAACTGGGCCAAACTCGCTGCCCAGAACTTCATCGACCTCAACATCTTCTCGCACGATCGCACACTCTACCAAGAACTCGGCGGGTTCGACGAATCGCTCACCCGGCTCGTCGATTGGGACCTCATCCTCCGCTACACCCGCCAGCACGCCCCAAAGTTCAACCGCCCGGTCCTGGCCAACTACTACATCGACCAATCCCTCGCCAACATCTCCCTCACCGAACCGCTCGAAACGAACAAACAAATCATCGACCGGCGCACACTCTGGGACCGCATCCGCGCCAACAGCGAGCCGCTGCGTCTCGCCTATGTCCTCTGGGACTTCCCCGCCCTCAGCCAGACCTTCGTCCTCCGTGAAATCAAGTGGATGATCGAGCAGGGGCACGATGTCAAGGTCTACTACAAGGCCAACCCCGACAAAGCAACCGCCCTTGATTTCAAGGTCGATTCCTACCGCGTCAAAGACCACCGCGAACTCGCCAAGCTGCTCATTTCACATGGACGCAACTGGGCGCACACCCACTTCCTCTACCCCGCCGGCACCCTGCTGCTCTGGCCCGCGTGTGAAAAAGCCGCCATCCCTTTCTCCATCATGCCCCACGCGGTCGATATCTTTCACCACGACAACCGCAAACGAAACCTCGTTGCCGAGATCACCGCAAGCGATCTGTGCAAACGCATCGTCGTCTACGGCCCGCACCACCGCGACTTCCTCATCGCCCAAGGCGCAGACCCAAAGAAGTTCCTCTTCACCCTCCAGGCAAGCGACGCCGGAATGCTCGCACAAGGCAACCCGCGCAAGGCACGCCAACGAACAGCCACCGACCCGCTCCGCGTCGTCAGCATCGGACGCTTCATCGACAAAAAAGGATTCGCCGACCTGCTCCAAGCACTCCACATTCTCAAATCAAAAACAAACACCAAAATCGAACTCACCCTCTACGGGTACGGCCCGCTCGATGCCCAACTCCGCGACTTCTGCAAACAACACGCCCTCGACAATGTCCGGTTTGCAAATACATTCGAGGGCCCGCAAGGACTCCGCGATGCCTTCGAGCACGCCGATGTCTTCTGCCTGCCCTGCGTGGAAGCAGACAACGGCGATGTTGACGGGTTCCCCACCGTGTTCATCGAAGCCGCCTGCTACGGGCTGCCCATCCTCACCACCACCGTCTCGGCCATCCCCGATTACTTCAATGACGGGTTCACCGCTGCGCTCGTCGAACCCAACAACCCCAAGGCACTTGCTAATCGCCTCCAAACTCTGTCGCACTCTTCGCCAAAAGAACTCGACGCACTCGCCAAACGCGCCCACAGTTGGGCATCCAAACACACCGGCCCAGACCGCACCGGGCACCGGCTCCTCGATATCATGACCCGCCCGCCCATCGACCTCTTCATGGTCACCTTCCACCCCGACGGGCTCAAGGATTGGGCATCCACAAGCAGAGCGATCCAGAGCGTACTGACCAACACCACCACCCCCTACCGGCTCACCATCGTCGACAACGCAAGTTGCGGACAAGCCACCGAGAAACTCCGCGAACTGGTCTCGCAAAACCCCGACAACCTGCGCCTGATCGCGCTTGACAAAAACATCGGGTGCGGCCCAGCATCCAACATCGCCCTCGCCCGCGCCGACAGCGACCTCGTCATCTACCTCTGCTCCAACGAGGGATACGCCATGCGCGTCGGGTGGGAACGAGCCCTCATCGAAACCATGCGTGACCACCCTCAAACAGCAATGGGCGGGCAGCTCGTCCATTCCCCCGCGTGGTCCACCGGGCAAACCCTCTCCAATCACGAATCATTCGCCGAGTTCCGCAACGCCGACTTTGCCAAAGCGAACTCAACGCGCACCTTCCGCCACATCCAAGGCGGCATCTGGGCACTGAGCAAATCCATCTTCGAGCAGCACGGCGGATTCAACAACAAAATTCCACAGAGCGGCATGGATGTCGAATACTCCTTCTACCTCGAAAGCCTCGGGCACACACGGCTCGACATCCCCGAAATCATCTGCATCTCCAACAAAACCCGCCCAACCATCACGGCCCACCTCGACGAAACAACCGCCATCGCCCATCCAGTCTTCGACAAAGACATACCCATCGCCAACGCCTGCGCCGATCCAAACGCCCGCCGATGCAACCTGTGCAACTGGATCGGCAACGCACAAAGCATCAAAGACCAACCCACGCCCCACGCATTCATCTGCCCAAAATGCCAAGCAACATCAACCGATCGCGCATCATGGCGTTGGCTTGCCCGCAGCGCAATGTGCCACCGCAATCTCACACTCGCGATTATCGATCACCCAAACACTCCGGCGTTCACCAAACGATTCCTCGAAGCCGCCAACGGCGTTCGTGTGCAGATCATGCAAACAACCACCCTCCAAGACCCCGCCCTCTCACGGTGTGATGCCATCCTCGATGCAACCGATTCCAAAGAAACCACGACAGGGTTCCAGCCCCAACCCATCACCCACTGCTCACGCATGCTCGGCATCGGAACACACCCGCTTGTGGCCCTGCACCCCAAATCATCTTCCCACCCAAGCATTATCGTCGTCGCCAAAGCGATTGATCATCCGGTTCAAGCCCAAGGCCCATCAAAGCAAGCACATCCAGCCGTCCAAGCGGAGATCTCATCATGACCAAAGCCACCAAAGCACCCGCCACCAAACCATGCAATATCTGTGACGGGAAAGACCTCGGCCCAGGCCCGGGCGGACGGATGAGCTACGACGGCGTGTCCTCACCACGATGCACCGCGTGCCAATCACTCGAACGCCACCGCGCCTTCCGTTCCGTCTTCAACCAACTCAAAGACCACTCCTTCAAAAACGCCAAGGTGCTCCAGTTCAGCACCGATCGGTCCAACGATGCACGCTGGTTCTCCTCCCACGAGATCAGCGAGTACGAGGGCGACAACCCACTCGATCTCCAGAATATCGACCGCCCCAACGAATCCTACGACATCGTCGTGTGCAACCATGTCATCGAGCATGTCGCCGACGATCGCGCCGCCATGCGCGAACTCGTCCGCACCGCCAAAGACTCCGGCTTCGTCTTCCTCTCCTTCCCCGACCCATTGCGCCTCGATAAAACAAACGAATGGGGATACCCCGACGACACCCAGCACGGGCACTATCGCCTCTATGGAAAAGATGTCCGCCAGAAGTTCAAGGAGGAACTCCCCGGCGTCCATGTCTTCGCCGTCACCGGCACCGACCCGTGCACCGGGTCCACCGAAGGGCTCTGGCTCATCACGGCTTCGGACAAACGAGCCGAATGGATCCAGCAGCAAGTCCCCAACGCCCAACGCATCGACACTGGAAACAAAGACCAAAACCCATCCGAGCGCACAAATCCCACCAAAGCCACCATCAAAAATCCAAGCACCATCATGGGACGATTGCTCAGCCCGCCCGCCAAGCCCTCACGCGAGCTCGCACCCAATGACAACATGGGCGCGAGCAACCTGGACCGCTATTTCACCGTCGGACGCGACGCGATGCGCGTCATCGGTTCGGCGATCAACCGCCCGGGCGCACAAATCCCCGAATCGGTCCTCGACTTCGCCTGCGGGTGGGGCCGCGTCGCCCGCCACCTCCGCGCCTCGTTCCCAGATGCCCAGATGGTGTGCGCCGATGTCTGGAAAGACGCGGTGGATTTCACCTCCAAAGCCTTCGACGCCGAGCCCATGCAACTCTCGACCGATCCCAACGAGTACGAGATCACCACCAAGTTCGATCTCATCTGGTGCGGCTCACTAATCACCCACCTCCCCGAAGACCGCGCACGCCGAGTCATCGACATGTTCGCCAACGCCCTGAACCCCAACGGCGTCGCCGTCTTCACCACCCACGGACGATCCGTCCGACACCGCAAAGCAAACAATATCTATTCCTACTCCGTCGATGACGCCTCGACCGCCATCGAATCCTTTGACAACAACAAGTACGGATTCGCCCCCTACAAAGGCGAAACAAACTACGGCTTCTCCCTCACCCCGATGAACTGGATCGTCAATGAAATCCTCCAACGCCCCGACATGACCCAGGTTCAGTACTCTGAACGCGCATGGGACGACCACCAAGATGTCGTCGCCATTCAGAGAAGGTCCACAACCGAGCCTCACCGTCCGATAACAACATAACCCCGCCGAACCACACGCCACCGTGCCCGCTCACGCCCCCCAAATTCCCCCATTCGACGAGAATCAGGCCTTATAACAGACTGTTTCGTCTGTTTTCCTTACAGCCCACCCCGTTCTGTGATATTGTACAACAGGTGGTTGTTTACACCCTCCGGCAGAGCCGGGCGATTTGCGGCATGTCCCCGACACCCGCAATCGCCGGATTGATAAAGAAGAGGTTGGATGCGTGCAGCCTCTCGGCTTTGGGCTGCACGCGTGCGTATCGGTTCTCGAACGCATCATTGGTCCATAACCCGCGCGATCAGCACGATTCTTGGTATGGGATCCATACCCGAGATCACCATCGGCGCGGGCAACGAAAGTGAGAAAATCCCATGAGTGGGTACCAGATCCGTTTCTCCCCGATCGCCCTTGGCATCGTCAAGATTGTCCCTCTGCTCGCCCTCGGTGCCGCAGGATCGCAATCATTCGCCCAAGCGCTCCCCCCGGTCCCATTCCCCGCCGAAAACCCGTTCACCCAAGAGAAATCCGACCTTGGCAAGATCCTCTTCTGGGATGAACAACTCTCCAGCGACAACACCATGTCGTGCGGCTCGTGCCATCAACCCACCGTGGGAGGCACCGATGAACGCCGAGGCACCAACCCCGGACCCGACGGAATCTTCCTCACCGCTGACGACATCATCGGCTCGCCCGGTGTTCTCTTCCAAACCGCAAACGATGATTACTTCGACTCGGACCTCTTTGCACTGCTCCCCCAGGTCACCGGACGCCAAGCACCACCGTCTATCATGGCGATGTACGCTCCAGAACTCTTCTGGGACGGACGCGCGGGATCAACCTTCTTTGATCCCATTACCGGCGAAGAACTCGTTTCCTCTGGCGGAGCCCTCGAAAACCAGGCGGTCGGTCCACCGGCATCGGGCGCTGAAATGGCTCACCAAGACCGCAACTGGTCACAGATCGTCGATAAAATGACCGGCGCACGCCCCTTGGCCCTCGCGAGCAATCTCCCCGCAGACATGGACGCCGTCCTCGCCCTCGGGCTGACCTACCCCGAGCTCTTCGAGCGTGCCTTCGGCGATGACGAAGTCACCGCAGGGCGCATCGGCATGGCCATCGCAACCTACGAGCGAACACTCCTCCCCGATCAATCCCCCTTCGACCTCTTTACCGCGGGCAATACCAACGCGATGACCGTCGCGCAACTCGCCGGGCTCAACTCATTCCGCGTCTCCGCGTGCAACTTCTGCCACTCGGGCTCACAGTTCACGGACAACTTCTTCCACAACATCGGCGTCCGACCGATCGCCGAAGACCTCGGACGATTCAATGTCACCAACAACCCCTCCGATCGAGGCCGCTTCAAAACACCCTCGCTCCGCAACACCGGGCTCCGTGATCGGTACATGCACAACGGGCAGCAAAACACCCTCGGCGAAGTGTTCGATTTCTACGCCCATCGCAACGGGCAGGCCCCATTCCCCCAGAACCTCAGCCCGTTTTTCCAGGCCCCCATCGCATTCAACCCGGCAACAGAAGCCAATATCATCGACTTCCTCGTCAACGGGCTCACCGATCCACGCGTGCTCACCGAAACCTTCCCCTTTAATCGCCCCACGCTCTATGCAGAACTCCCTGCCCCCAACCCAATAGTCACCGGCGCTGGAACCGTGGGCAGCTCGGGCTTCGTCCCCAACATGGTCGCCGTCTGCCCGCCAAACCTCGGCAACGATGGATTCAAGATCGGGCTCAACAACGCACTGGGCGGAGCAACCGCCACGGTCGCCCTCTCAACATCCGCCCCAATCGGTGGCATCGTCGCCCAAGATAATGTCCTCGGCCCGATCCTCCTCGAAGGTACCGGTGACGGCGTGGGGTACGGCACCATGCTCTGGCCCATCTCCAACAACCCCGCGCTCGAAGGACAAACCTTCTATATGCAGTGGTTGATCTCTGATCCCAACGCCGCCGGCGGCATCGCACGCTCGGCAATCGCCGAGTTCACCCCCTTCTGCACCATGAACGGACAGTGCGTCAATACCTGCCCCGCAGACCTCGCACCACCGGTCGATGTACTCAATCTCCAAGATATCTTCGCGTACCTCGCGTTGTTCAACTCCCAAGATGCGGACGCCGACCTCGCCTCACCATTCGGGGTATTCAACCTCCAAGATATCTTCGCCTACCTGGCTTCATACAACGCGGGCTGTCCATAATCCGACCCGCCTCAAACTCCCAACCCCAACGCCCCGAGCACTCCCGCTCGGGGCTTTTTTAACTTCACCCCCACCACCAATCGGGGCAAGGCGCAAAATAACGCCCGAACCAAATTGGCGCGGGCGTTATACAGATCAACTCAAACAGCGTAATCGCTTATGGACAACCCGCGTTGAAGAGTGCGAGGTACGCGAAGATGTCTTGAAGGTTCAGCGTGCCGAACGGCGAAGCAAGGTCCGCTGCAGGATCACTGCTGTTAAACAATGCGAGGTACGCGAAGATATCTTGGAGATTCAGCACACCCAATGGCTCGGCCAAATCCGCAGCACACACCACAGAAGGAACCGTTGCCCAGAACCCGCCGGTCAACTCGAATGACCCGCCAACCATTGTTGACCCCGCATCGGGCTGCCCGATGGTCCCGCTGAGCGAGAACGATCCACCGGTTGCGCCAACGATTCCGCCGCCATCAATCGTATAAGACACCATCTCGAAACTCCCACCCATCGCTCCGCCAGCAAAGGCGCTTGAACCCATCAGGGTCATCGTTGCGGCAAGTGAAACACCGATCATCTTTGCATTGTTCATGATTACTTTACACTCCATTCAAGGTCTGTTTCATTCGTGAAGATACTTACGGCCCAACAGCGGCACCCTTTGGTGAGATTGCTGAACTCCCGCTGTTGCTCACTGTCTTGCGAGGTTGCTGATTCGCCATACGCCACAGGGCGACAACATCGCTCATATCGATGACAAAGTCACCATCTATATCCATTCTCTCTTGCCCGGGCTTGATTGATTGCCCAGACTTTGTCCGTGCGAGCAGGGCGAGGACAACATCGTTGAGATCAACCCTCCCGTTCCCATTGGCATCACCCATCAAACTCATCGGATAGAGCGTCCAAAGATCACCACTCGGGGCATTGGTGTAGTTGCGATCAGTGCCATCGTTGAACTCGACGAGCATCGAATCCGCCTGGGTTTCGAGTCCAAGCCCGAAGTGCATCACCTGCTCGTCGGCAACCTTGTAGTTCACCCCCGCGCGAGACTCACGCAACTGTGTCTTACCACCTGTAGTCACCGAGACCATCGTGCCCAGTGCATAAAGATTGGTGTCCTTGCCAACAGTGCGGAACCGGACCCAGTTATTCAAAGCCGCATCGGGTGAGTTGTTGATGTACAACTTGAGCGTGCTGTTGTTCTCGCACACCAGCATGTCCAGATCGTTGTCGCCGTCGATGTCCGCGACCGCCACACAAAATGACCAATCCGCGATATCCACACCCGCCGCCTGCGCCTCATCGACCATCGGCCAACTCGCTAAAGGAGCCCCTCTGAAGAGCCGATTCGCACTCATCATCGAGTTCACATAGATATCAAGGTAGGAATCATTGTCGAAGTCGGCCATGACCGTACCCCAAGCGAACCCTGCCCCGATCGTTCCTGAAGCAGCTGTCTGGTCAACAAACGCACCCGCGCCATCAGAAACCATCAGGAAGTTTCCATCGCCCGGCGAGTTGGTCAGGTACATGTCAAAGAACCCGTCAAAGTTCACATCACCAACCGCGATACCCATGCAATCCATACTCAGCAGCGTGTTGGTTGCGACAGACACCTCGGTGAATACACCCCCGTCATTTCGGTACATCCGGTTTGTCCACGAGGTCCCAGCAGAACTCCCACGGTCTGTTCCTAGATAGATGTCGTCATCACCGTCATGATCATAATCAAAGAACGAAGGCACCAATGTTGGGTAATCCTCGGAATCAACATTCAACGCCACCGCAACATCCGTAAATGTCCCGTCGCCATTATTGTGGAACAAGAAGTTGGTTTGCAGGTCCCCACCTGTCAATGTACGCACCGAGTAGTACAGGTCAATGTTCCCGTCCTGGTTGTAATCACCCCACGCAGCCGCCATCCCACGGCACACACTTTCAAGGCCCGAAGCCGCCGTCACATCCGTAAATGTGAACCCGCCATCATTCCGGTAGAGCCTGCTGGGATGGTTGTCCGCAGCACTGCTGTACGAACCAATGAAAATATCCAGATCCCCGTCATTGTCATAATCGACCGTGCTGACCCCAGATGGCTTGAACATCAACCCCATGCCCGTTGTCAGTGATCGATTCGTGAAGTTGCCCGTGCCATCATTCTCGTAGACACCGATCTGCCCGCTTGCTGCGCCGACCACAACGATGTCCACATCGCCGTCATTGTCCATGTCGCTGAGCGCGAACCCCGAGCCCCACCCATTGCCCACGATCGTACCAAGTGGATAATTCACCCCACGAGCCACCGCCTCGTCTGTAAACGACAATGGACTCGACGCCAATACACCACCCGCACAAAGCCCAATCACACCCGCAGCCAAGCAAACGCTCCGGGTTCTCAAAGAGCCCTGAACTGGGTGTACATATCGTTTATTTCTCATGATTCTTCCTCTTTCCAATTTCATGCACCGGCCGCCCTTGCACCAAACTCGGAACAACCCTCTCCACGGCATGGCCCAAGTATACACGAAATCACCCATCCAACCAACTCTTCTTCCTTAAGATATGCGGGAATTATGGCCCTAAATACACCGATTCGCTAGGTCTCAGTACCGATAATTCATCACGGTTTCCATAAAAACCAAAAATGAAAACCAAGAAAAAGTGCAGGACGCAGTCCGAGCCAACAATGCGGCAAATCACCGGACTATGGGCAATACTGGGCATACCGCCTATTCGCTTATCCTCGTGTCGCTTCGCTCTGTCGGCCAAAACGCCCGCTTTGTTTCGGTCTCTTTGCCTCTTCATGGGATCCTTCTTCATTTCCCCACGAATGATGCGTTGTCCAAGCAACTCGATTCTTGGATGACCTTGGCACGCTTCGAACAAGAACGAGCCAAGACAACTTGGGGATTCGTACACAACCAGCCCTCGTGGGACTTGGAAAAATCGATCAATGAGATCGATGCGCGATCCCTGTACACAGAAAGCCAATCGTGTCGATTGGGGGCGGACAGACCAATGGGTGGAAACAACAAGACAACCGAGCAGCGAGGCGATCTCACCGGGATCACCCCGCCCCTGCAGACACAGATGCTCGGCTGTATTGGGTCTGACGCCGGGTGGGTGCCCCGCAAAAAGCCCGCCCCCAATCGACATCGAATCAAACGCCAGCAGGTTGGATCGTCATCGTCCCCAAACCAGCCTGTTGTCGCCCCCGGCGGGGTGTAATACCCCGTCGGGATTTCGAGAGGGGAGCAGCCAGAAATGGCTGTGACCAGAATCGGGCACGGAGAGCGAGAACTCCGTGCCTGATTTTTTATCCTCTCATTTTTATACCATCGTTCTATTCATCCAGTTGCACCGTGAAACCATGACCTCCCAAGAAGACTCAAACCCGCATCATCTTTGTCCGCCGACGCACGATGTACACCACCCCCGCAACCCAGACCGTCACCAGCCCCGCAAAGCTGTAGAACACCGGTGCCCAGATCGCAAACGGGAAAGACGGGATGCCCGCCATCATGGCCGTACTGCCCGCATAGGTGCTTCCCGCACGATCCATTCGGACCTGCTCGGGGAAACTCTGGACCACCCCGTGCATCTTAAGCCACGCCTCATTGAAATCTGTGGTCCTCATAAACGCCCGCGTGTACACCCAGCTCTGATCCGCATACGCCCGCCCATGATCATCCGATACAGGCATTGACAACATCCCGAAGAAACGATCCAGCAAATCCAATGAAAGATCGTCACCCTCATCAATCTTCTTCCCCTTTCTGTCCTTGAGAATCCATGACCCATCCCCGTTGATCTCGATCGAGGCCTGCTCGATTGATGCTTGCTCAAGCAGAATCCGGTACCCCATATCCGAGCGGATCTCCATCCCCCCGCCCTTGGTTGTGTATTCAAGCCCGAACCGTATATCATCGCCCAACAATACCCGATCCTCTAGATCCCATTCTGTGGGTGGCGCGATCCACATCACTTGGGTGTAGTCGGGCGTAGCTGTTATATTGCCCGACAAACTCTGCATCATCACCGCCGTTCCCCACACCGCCAACACCGTCCCCGCCACCGAAAACACCAACACGGACCACGCCGAGATCGCCCCGACGGTTGACCCCCGTGCCCGCAGCAACATCCACCTGGTCATCACCCCGCACTTGAGCAAATCCGCCCCGCACTCCGGGCACCGATGACCCGCCAAAGTCCCCAGCCGATAGTTGCACGACCCGCACACGCCGTTGTTGTCCCTCGGCAACCCCGGCGGCGTCGAGAGCGCACGGTACAACACATTGATCGCAACAAACAAAAACACCACAACCATCGACGCCGGGATCACCGGCAACCACGATACAAACATCATCCCATACATGACGAACCCTCCACACCGACGCGGCGTGCTCAGGTCCTACCCGTTCACGAGCCCATGGCTGCGATAATCGCCTCGAGGTCATCGCGCACCCGGATCGGACGATTGACGACCGAACG